>JAEUIL010000555.1 GCA_016794255.1 Planctomycetaceae bacterium
GTTGTGCAGCAACTGCGGACCGGCTGGACAGGCGGGGCTCGTCATCGTCATCTCGATCGTGACGTCGCTCTTGCCTTCGTCTTTCTCGGCGACCTGCACCAGATAGATCAACCCCAGGTCGACGATGTTAATAAACAACTCGGGATCGATCACCTGCTTGAGCGCCTCGCGGCAGCTATCTTCGTTCACCGGCCCGGTATGCTCGACCGTGGGTGTCGATGGCGCAGCGGAAGTGGTGTCTGGAGTAGGCACGACGGCAGCGGTCGATGGTTGAGCAGCCGGCGTCGACGCGACCGGGTTGAGCGGTAACGTCGGAGCGGCGGGGGCGGCCGGGGTTGAGGTCGTGGCAGAAGCCTCGACCTGCGCGGCATTCCGCAACTGCACGAACACGGCGCCGTCCTCCACTTTCACTTCGTGAGCAGCCGTCGGCTTCGTCGCGGGCATCGTGAGCGCCTTGCCGCTGCGGATGTCAAACTTCGCGCCATGCCGGGGACACGCGATCTCGAACCCGCACAAGATCCCGTCGCTGAGCGGACCGTCGTCGTGCGTGCAGACATCGTCGATGGCGTAGAACTGTCCGCCGACGTGGAACAAGACGACAAGCCGATCATCAACCTCGACCAATTCACGGCCCGGGTCGGGAATCTCGGCAACAGTGGCGACGCGGGTGAACATAAGTAAACAGTTGGGCTGGGGACTCGAAAAACCAAACGCTGCAATCGGCACTCAGCCCCCTCGGCGAGGCAGCGATGGGGGGCCAGATGCAACGCTATTCTTTCTCTTCGCGGATGCGGCGGCCAATCGCCACACCGAGGGCATCACGCACGCTCTCGATCGTGATCCGATCGAACACCTGCTGAAAGAACCCGGCCACGATCATGCGGACCGCTTCTTTGCGAGTCAAGCCACGGCAGCGAGCATAAAACACTTGCTGATCGTCCACGCGACCGGTGGTCGAACCATGCGTGCAACGAACGTCGTCGGCTTCGATCTCGAGGCCCGGGATCGAGTCCGAACGGGCCGTGTCGGAGAGCATGAGATTGTCGTTGCGTTGGTAGCCGTCGGTCTTCTGCGCACCGACGTCGACCTTAATCATCCCACGCCACACGATCCGCGACGTGTCTTGCAAAGCGCCTTTGTAGAGCAGATCGCTGTGACAATTTGGAGCGCAATGATGCTGGAGCGTGTGATACGACAGATGTTGCTTCCCTTCGGTGAACATCACGCCGTTGACCTGTGCCTCGGCATGCTCGCCGACCAACGCCACATGCTGATTCACCTTCGACAAGCGACTGCCGAGGGCACCGATCGTCCATTGCAGCGAACCGCTCCGATGAACTTGGGCCTTGTGATGAGCAAAGTGCCAGGTGCCGCCACCCCAATTTTGCAAGCTGACATAGCGCAACCTGGCACCCGGGCCGACGACCAACTCGGCCGCGCCACTGTGCAGACCGTTCTTGTCGCCACCGGCTGTCTCGGCGAGCAGCGTCGCCTCGGCATTTTCTTCGAGAATCACGAGCGTATGCGCCAAATCCACGCCGCCATCGGTGATCGCCGACAGCATGTGCAGCGGCTCGTCGATCGCGACGTTGCGGGGCACATACAACACCGCGCCACCCGACCAGCAGGCCGCATGCAGCGCGGCGAACTTATCGGCCGACGAATCGACGACTTGGAACAAATGCTTGCGAACCACTTCGGGTCGTTCCGCGGCGAACTGTTCGAGCCCGCCGAACCACACACCCTTGGCGCGCCACTTCTCGCCGAGGTCGCTTGAGATGAATTGGCTGTTAACGGTCGTCGCATGACCAGCGAGTGTTAAGCCCTCGGTGAGCAACGCCGCGGGAGCAGCTACATTGCTCATCGGTTCCGCAGGGGGCGCGAACTTATCGAGCTTGAGCAGGCGAATATCGGTCCGCATCCACTCTTCTTCGCGCCGCGACGGCAGCGCGGTCGCCTCGAATCGTTGCCACGCATCACGCCGCAGCTGCGTAAGCCAATCGGGCTCGTGTCGCGAGGCGAGAAAGGCGGCAAACGAATCGGTGTTGAAACCAGTGGTGGTAAGCGTAGGCATGATGGTTACTAAGGCGAACTCAAAACGAAAAACTCAATCCCGCAGCGAAGACAATGACTGTCTGAAGGGAAGGCGGGAGTCGCTTGATCGCGACCCAGGCATAAATGCCTGGGCTAGTTAACAGAAGCGATACTTACAGCGATCTGCCTTGGATGCGAAACGGACTCGACACAACCTTGGACTCTGAAATCCCTGTCCCATCCGTGTTCATCCGCGTTCCCTACGCTTCACGATCTCGCTAATCTCTGCCCTTTAACCAACCGTCCCTTCCATCTGCAACTCGATCAGTCGATTCATCTCGACCGCGTACTCCATCGGCAGCTCCTTGACGAGCGGCTCGATGAAACCGCTAACGATCATCGTGCTCGCCTCGGCCTCGGACAAACCGCGACTCATCAGATAGAACAACGGCTCTTCACCGA
>JAEUIL010000585.1 GCA_016794255.1 Planctomycetaceae bacterium
GCGGTGAACGTAGAATGTCCGGCTGTTGAGCCCGCCCGATTTCTACCTGCCGCGAGGTCGCCGATGTCCCGCTTGTCACGCCCCGTTTCGCGTCGTCGCTTTCTGCAAACGTCGGCTGTCGCCGCGAGTGCGCTGTCGTTTCCGACCATCGTCTCGGCCCGCTCGCCGAATGCGAAGTTGAACTTGGCGGTGATCGGCTGTGGTGGTCGTGGCGGGCATAATCTGCAGCAGGTGCTGGGCGAGAACATCGTCGCCCTGTGCGATGTCAACGAGACGAATCTCGACGCCGCCGCGATGAAGGCTCCCAACGCGAAGAAGTTCGTCGACTTTCGCAAGTTGTATGACTCGCTCAAGGATAGCGAGTTCGACGCGGTCGTCGTCAGCACCACGGAACACACGCACGCCCTGGCTGGCTTGCCCGCGTTGCGACGCAAGAAGCATCTGTATCTCGAGAAGCCGATCTCGCATACGGTTCACGAGGCACGGCTGTTGACCGAAGCGGCGGCCGCGGCGGGAGTCGCGACCCAACAAGGGACGCAGATCCACGCCACAGAAAACTACCGGCGAGTCGTCGAGTTGATTCAGGCCGGTGCGATTGGCGCGGTCAGCGAGGCGCACGTCTGGGTCGCTCGCGCCTGGGGTCGGCAGACCGAACAAGAAGCGAAGGACAACAAAGACATTGTCTGGAGCTACGAGCGACCGCAAACCGAGGAGCCGATCCCGGCGGGCTTGAATTGGGATCTGTGGCTCGGACCCGCGCCGCAGCGGCCGTTTCATTCGATCTATTTCCCCGGGCCGAAATGGTATCGTTGGTGGGATTTTGGCAACGGCACGATGTCCGACTTGGGCAGTCACTGGATCGACCTGCCGTTTTGGGCGCTGAATCTCGACGCGCCGTTGACCATCGAGGCGTCAGGACCCGCGCCGCATCCGGAGCTAGCGCCCGCTTCGATGTCGGCCACGTACGAGTACGGTCCACGCGGCAAGCGACCGGCCTGCAAACTGACTTGGTATCAAGGGGCGATGAAGCCGCAATTGTGGCTCGACAAGAAGATTCCGCAACTCGCGAGCGGTGTGTTGTTCGTCGGCAGCGAGGGGATGCTGATCTCGGACTACAGCAAGCACATGTTGCTGCCCGAGGAAAAGTTCAAGGACTACAAACGACCCGAGCCTTCGATCGCGCCGTCGCCCGGTCAGCAGGCCGAGTGGCTGGCGGCCTGCAAGAGTGGCGGCCGTTCGTTGTGTGACTTCAGCTACGCGGGTCCGCTCACCGAAGCGAACCATCTCGGCAACGTGGCCTTGCGAGCGGGTAAGAAGTTGCATTGGGACGCGAAGCAGATGCGCTTTACGAATGCGCCCGAGGCGGAGCAGTTTTTGAAGATGGACTATCGAGCGGGTTGGAGTTTGTAGCGAGGTGTGGCAATGACGTGCCTTCAATAGGCCGGGGGATCAAGAGTGCCGTGTCCACGTCTGCGTGGACATGCGCCCCTCGGGTAAACATGGCCACGCAGACGTGGCCATGGCACACGATTTTACCCAAGTCACAATCCGTTATCGTACCGATTGCGAACCCGATAGTTTTCGCACCGCCCGCAGGGCATCGGTCACGACGCGTTCGTGATCTTGCCGCGCGGCGCTCGGGCTCGACTTGCCGGCCAGTAACTCGGCGAGCTTCGGCAAGGGACCGTTCCCGGCCGAGGTGGCAGTCTGCGGACGCAACCGCACGAGCCGTTCGACGGTCTGGCGGGCTTCGCGATCGGCTTCGAGATGCAAGCCGACGGCGAAATGCGCCTCGCCCGCCTCGATCGGTTGCGAACCGAACAGATTCTTGTCAATCGCGCGGGCTTGGGCCGAGACATGCATCCAATCGCCGCGCCAGCTTTGCGGCACTGCCAGCACGGTGCGGAATTGGTGAGCCCCTTCGATCGACGCTTGCGACCAACGACGCAGTTTGAAAAACACACCGTGACCTTGCGTGGTCGTGCCGCTCGCCAGCACGGCGCTCCGCGGCGGCAGTCGTTGGAACTGTTCGGTCGTGGTTTGATCGGCAGTCCGCGCGGCGTCGAGCGTTCCCTGCACCGGACCGATCACGTTCAGCGTGCCGCTATTGAGATTGACCTTCAGCGACGCATGCTGCTGCGCGTTGCTCGACGTGTGGATCGGACCGACGAAATCATGACTTAACTCGGTGCGCGGCGCGAAGTCGACGACCCGCGCCCGACGCTCGGGACTTTGAATCGTCACGATCACTTCATCGACATCGGTCTCGCCACCGCGGGCCACCATGGCCGAGACGTGCCAGACGACATCGATCAACTTTTCGCCCGGGTTCAACGTGGCGAACTCGGTCGTGGTGATATCGCGCACCGCGACGATCGACGGGCTATCGAACATCACGAGCGGAGCCGCGGCCTGAGCGGGCTCGGCACTCAGCGAGCCGCCGAGCGCTAGCAGGAGCATTGCCCAGAGTTTGAGTTGAGGCCAGAAACGCAGAGCCATGGCGTGATCCTCCACGCATGCAACGTTGATCGCAACATGCAGCCAACGCAATCAGCATCCATGCTCGTCCAGAGCGGCAATCATCTCCGCTCTACCGGTCCATCCTAGAAGTCAGCCCGCGCCGCGACTAGGAATGTTCGTCGTATCCTTCTCCCACTACGACAGTCCATCACATCGGTTCGTTCACCCGCGCTTGGACATTTCATTTGGTAAGATTTAACGACGCGCAGCAGTGCCAGCGCCGCTGCCAGTTACACCGCGAACCGGCCGCAAATCAACGGGCAAGAATTGTTAGGATTCGATGAGTTGTGTTGTTTGCGACTCGCGCGCTTCTAGACTGATAGCTTTGCGGTAGGGGGATTATCTAGGGGCGTGAATTCGGAGAGACTGGCAGCCATGCGAAGCGTGATCATCGGGGTTTTGCTGTTGAGCGTCGCGGTCTCGTGGGCCTGGGCTGAGGTGCGCACGTGGAGTGTGAGCGCCGAGTTTGTCTCGCTCAAGCCGGGAAGTCCGCAGATTGCCATCATGCGTCGCACGGATCGCACGACGTTTGAGGTCCCGCTCGAACAACTCTCCGAGGCCGATCGCGCGTTCATCCGCACGCAATTGGCGATGCTCGCGGCAGCCAGCTCGACGTCCACGGGTGCTAAGGTCGTGGTTACGAATTCGGCCGGCAAGCGGATCACGCTCGACGTTCCTGAGGTGCTCAAAGAGGTCGAGCTCAACGCCCTGGAATGCCGCACGGCGAGCGAAGCGGTGCAGGTATACAAGTTTTTTCTCGCGGGCCCCGAGATCACGACCGATCAGCGCGCGGCGGCCGAGGAGCGCATCAAACATTGGCTGAGTCTGGCCGAACAAAAGCAGTTGCGCCTCGGCGATCGGTGGGTGACGCCCGAGGAATACGACGACATCAAACGTAAGTGCGACGACATGGTGCAGCACAGCCTGGAGTTGCTGCGGCTCAAGAATCATAAGCTGGCGCGCGAAGAGTTGGTCAAAGCCAGTCGCTTCAATCCCGAGAGTGAGAAAGCCGATTTCTTGATGGGGTGGATCTATGCGCTCGTGGCGCGGGACGATGTGAAGGCGATCCAGCACTTTGCCGAAGCAACCCGTCGCGCCCCGAACAATGGATACGCCTTGAACAATCTCGCGGTTTGTGAAGTCTTCGAGAAGCGCTACGTGTTGGCCCTCGAGCATTTCAAGAAGTCACTCGATCTGGCTCCCGACAAGCAGCCGATTGCCGAGAATTTAGGAGCCACAATCGAAAGCGCGGCGCGGATCCGCTCGGTGGTGATTCCCAAGAAAACGCTCGATGAGTTCAACGATCTGTATCGCATGGCACTCCGCGAGTTGAAACTCAAGCCAGGGACCAAGTCGCTCACGTTCACGCTTGTGACGCCGTATGGCAAGTCGTTCGACCGCTCGGGCGGCGATGGCGTGTCGGGCCTGCTCGACGAACCGCAGGATGCCGTGGTCAGCACCGCATCGGGCACCGGGTTTGTGATCGCGCCGGGTTATGTGCTCACCAATCACCATGTGATCGAGGGCGCTACCGAGATCGGGGTGCGCGATCCTGAGGATCGAGACAAACAGTACAAAGCGATCGTCGTCGCGTCGCTCGAAGTGCCCGATTTGGCACTGCTCAAGGTCGAAGGGTTCAACGCGCCGCCGCTGCAACTCGAAAGCAAACTGCCGCGCCGGGGCACCGACCTGATGGCGCTCGGATTTCCGCTCGGCAACGCGCTGGGGACCGAACTCAAGACCACGCGCGGAGCCATCATCTCGATGAGCGATCCGCAGTTGGATGGCAACTGTATGATCGGCGCTCAGATCAACCCGGGCAACAGCGGCGGCCCGATCGTCGATCAACAGGGGAACGTGATCGGCGTGGTGGTCGCCAAGACGTATCAGGAGCGATTCATCAGCTCGTATGGGATTGCGATTCCGTGCGAACTTGTTTGGCCATTTCTGAACAAACATCTGCCGGATCTTAAGCCTGTCGAGACGGGGGCCGCGCCGCTCGATTGGCCCGATGTGGACGCCAAGGCGAGTCCGTCGACCGTCTTTATCATGTCGCTGACCCGCACGACGAAAAGCAAATAAGCTCGCCATCGGCGGTCCAATCACGTGCCTTCGCTGCTCTTGGCGGCCGCTCGCGCTGCGCGAATCGTGCTCGATTCTGCGACCGCCGCTTGGCATCTCGTCGGCTAAGCGGATAATCAGCTGGGTGTGAAGAGCTTCCACCCACTGGACCGCGAACGAGTGACGACATGGCGCTGCGAATTGGCATGTTGGGAATGTGGCACGTCCATGCGACTGGCATGGCCCGGCAGATCGCGGCTCATCCGGATGAGTTCGAACTAGTCGGATGCTTCGATCCCGAGCCGAATGTGGTGCGGGATCGGGTCGCCGGGTGGCGCGAGTTCGCGGGCGAGTTGCCGCTTTGCGATTCGGCGGAAGATTTGCTGCGCCAGCCGTTGGATGCGGTGCTCGTCGAGGGGCGCGTGTATGACAATGTGCGTTGGGCCCGGATGGCGCTCGAGAGCGGTCGGCCCGTATTGCTCGAAAAGCCCGCGGGGGACAATGTGCGCGACTTCGCGGCATTGGTCGAGCTTGCGCAAGCCCGCAGCCTGCACGTGCAGATGATCTATCTGTTTCGCTACATGTCGGCTGTGCGCGAACTGCTCGAACGGGGCCGACGCGGCGACTTTGGCCGGCTTTATGAGTTCCGCGGTCGACTGCCCAAAGACCTTAAGGACTACGCGGTCAACGAGCGCGAAGTGGGTGGTTACGGCGGCGGGATTTTCTTTGAGATGGCCGGGCATCTGATCGACTTCATGGTGGCGCTGCTTGGGCCGCCGCGAAAGATTCACTCGCTGCTGCGGCATCATCACACGGCACCGGGCGCGTTCATTGACAATGGCGCGGCTTTGTTCGAGTTCGAGCACGCTCTGGGCATCGTCGAGGTGCCGGCGCTCGAAGTGGCGGGCGAATGCCGGCGCATTGAGCTGTATGGCGATCGTGGCGCGTGTGTGATTCCGCACTTGGGCAGCGGCCATCTGGCGAACAACGCCGTGCAGCCGGTCGAGATTTTCACGCCGGGCACCGGTTGGCAGCGACTCGAACCCCGGGCCGCGACGTTGCAGATTGCCGACCTGCGCGAGTTCGCCGAGGTCCTTGCCGGTCGCAAACAGCCCGAGTTTTCGCTTGAACACGATTTGACCGTGCACCAGGCCCTGGTTGAAGCGTCGGGCATGGCGTGGTAAACCAGTCGCAGAGGCATTTTTAATCGAGGTTTACGAAGCGATCATGTCTGACACACCGATTCTGACCATCGACGGCGACGTCGAAACTCCGCGCCAATTGACGTTTGCCGATTTCGCCGCGATCGATGCCGCCCAGCAGATCGTCGATGTGAGTCGGATCGACCCGAAGCGATCGGGCGATGCCGTGAAGTTGACGGCCTTACTGGACTTGGTGGGCGTGAAGCCGGGGGCCGGGTGGATAACGTTGCACGCTTCGCTTGATGACTTTCATGCGAGCATCCCGCTGGACGCGGTGCGGGAACGCGGAATCGTGATCTATCGCTTGAACGGCGCTCCGCTGCCGCAGAAGGCCGGTGGTCCGGTGCGGTTTTACATACCCGACTTCGCGGCGTGTCACACGTCCGAAATCGACGAATGTGCCAACGTCAAATTCGTGGACCGGATCGAGTTCGCGACCAGCAAAGGATTCGATAATCGCCCGCACGACGGTGCCGAGCACGAAGAACTGCACCGCAAGCAAGACGGGCACTAAGCTCAGAATGCCCGTCGGCTACGGATGCAAATCGGCGATCAATTGTGCGAGCGCACCGTGAACGTCGGTCGACTGCCGAATAATCAGCGCGTGACCGGGGCCCCAGAAGCGAATCACGCCTTGCCCACCGCGTTGCTCCCAGCTGGTCGGTGCGATCGTGTCTTGAATGACATCGATCAGCTCTTGGGCCGGATCACTTCCCTGAGGCTGGTTGCCCTGAGCGGGCTGGCCAATGTTGGCGAACGGATTGAACTGCTGACCCAGGATATGCTGACCGGCCTGCGGCAGACGACGTTGCAGTTGTCCGCTGATGGCCGACAGACGCTGCGTGACCGCGCGCTGCAACGCGGCCCGTTCGGTGGCGGCGAGCGAATCGTCCTGTTTGAGATCGCGGAACACGCTCGTCAGTTCATGAACGACGGCCCCGTCGGTGACAACCTGGCCATTGACGAGCGATTGAGCCAGCGACGCTTTCACCGCGGCTCGCAATTCGTCGCCGGTTCGCGTTGCGGCAGGGACCGAATCAACCGCGAACGACGCCTGCGGCGAGATCGAACTCGCCCCCAGCAGCAGTTCGTCGAGCGTTTGAGCCCCCGCCGATGGCAAGCCGACGAGGCCGTTCGCGATGACGACTAAACTGAGAATCTTGACGCTTCGCCACATACGCTTGCCCTCCACAAAGGTGAATTGCTCACGACACGCCGCACGCCACACTCACAAACTCGATCGCTATTTGCCGGGCTTCTCGAACGAGCCCTTGATCTCGACGCTCAGTTTGCCGACGTTGTCCTTGGGGTCGGCATCGTACATCCGCAGGAACAAGCGACCGGTCTGTTTGGCGATGAACGAAGTGTTTGAACCCACCATGAAAACGGGGTTCTCGGGCGGACCGTTGTTGTTGCCGTTGTTATTGTTATTCCCGCCGCCATTGCCGACCGTCGCGTTCGGATTCGTCACGATCATGCCGACCAGCGAGCCGAGATTGAACGCTTGCAGTTCTTTCGGAATCTCGACGCCGTCGGGCGAAAGATCATAGTCGATGCGAATCTTCCACTGGCCCGTGGCCGAGATCGAAACCGGCTTGCCTTCGCCGACCGTGATGTTCGTATCTTGCCATTCTTTATTGGCGAAGATGTCGATCTTTTTCGTTTCAGCGACCGCTTCTTTGCTACGGACTGCTGCCATCGCGGCCGCTGCAGGCGCGTACTGTGGCACGAGTCGCAGGATCTGCGAATAGCAATCGCGCGCCTTTTCGAGCTCGCCCTTCTTCTCGTATTCACCCGCCAGCTTTTCGACGTTCTGAATGAACTGTTGATGCAGCTCGATCAACCGCGGGTCTTCGATCTTGACTTCGTTGGTCGCTTGGCCGTTGTTGCCTTTGACGTTGCGTTGACCTTGGCCTGGAGCTTGACCCCGGTTGGGCTGACCCTTCTGCGGCACTTGCGCCAACAGCGGCGTGATCCAAACGAGAGCGACGGCCAACATGGCGATAGCGAAGCGAACGAAGGCAGACATGAACGATGCTCCTGAGGCTGTTCCGGCGTGCAGAAGGGCGTGACGAGCGTCCCGGCCGCGAATGGAATCGCCCCCGAGACTGGTTGTATTAGACCGTCTCCTTCGCGGCGGAGCAAGAAAAGTTGGCGGACTATAGCCTATTTCGGCCGACAGTTGAGCCGTTCATCGGGAATTCGCAGTTCGTCGATCACCCGGCCGGCGACGACGGTTTCCTCGACGATTCGCGGCACATCCTCGGGCTTTACGCCGCCGTACCAGATCCCCTGCGGATAGACGACCACCACAGGCCCCAGTTCGCACTGGTCGAGACAACCGGCCGAGTTGGCCCGGACCAGGGGCCCCAGCCCGCGGCGTTTGAGTTCCGCCTTGAAGCCGTTGCGCAGCGCCTCGCTGCCAGCGGGATCGCAACAACCGCGGCTATGACCCGGTTCGCGACGATTGCAGCAGACAAAGATATGGTGGGTGAACGGTGGCATGTGGGTTGGTTTCCAAGAAGTGTCGTGTGTACCATAACATGACGATCCAGCCTACAAAACGCTGTTTCTACAGATTGAGCTGCCCTGGGCGTGATCATTGGGCTAGAATTAAATGCAGGATAAGATCGAACCTCGTGCTTGCTGCCCGATCATGAAAGCGATGCGAATCCCGTTGCGAATTGTCTTCTACAAGTCTTCAGGACTTTGGGTAGCCCATTGTCTTGAGTTTGACTTATGTGGGCATGGCGACGAAAAGCGCGATGCCATTCAGATGTTGTCCGAGGCGATTCGTATTCAACTGGACGAGACGATTCAATCGCAGAACCCGCGCAATTTGTTCTCACCCGCGGATAGTGAAATTTTTGCCCGGTTTGCAGCGGGCAAAGATGACCTCGATGCAACCCATGGCGAATTGCGGTTTAGCGTAGATTCGTTTCAAATCGAACCCGCCGAGACGCGCGAGTATACCGAAGATATTGAACTCCAATCGCCACTAGAAGTTGTGCGGGTATAATCTGCGATGGGCAAGCGCCGTCTCACCTTTGTGGAGTTGGCGAGAATCCTGAGATCGTTCGGCGTGGCCGCCGATGAAGGTGCTGGCAAGGGAAGCCACACGAAGTATTGGAAGCAGTTTCCCGAGGGTCGCTTCTCCTACCCGGTGCCACACGACCGAGAAGTGCTGCCGTGTTACGTGAAGGGATGTCGCAAGAAGTTTCGCCTCTTGCCCGAAGATGGGGTTAGTGACGACGATTTTTTCGGCCGTGCGTGAATCTTACTCCGGTTGCGGCCAGCGCGGATCGACGAACCGGCCGTTCTCGCTGATCAATTGGCCATCGACGAAAATCTGGCCACCGTTGCGCAGATCGCAGACCATGTCCCAGTGCAGGCCCGACTCGTTCTTGCCGCCGGTCTCGGGATAAGCGGCTCCGACTGCGGCGTGAAACGTGCCTCCGATTTTCTCGTCGAACAGCGTGTTCTTCGAATAGCGTTTGATCGAGTAATTGGTGCCAATCGCGATCTCGCCCAGCACGCGGGCCCCGGCATCTTGGTCGAGCATCGCGAGCAGGAACTCTTCGCCTTTGTCGGCCGAGGCGTTGACTACTCGTCCGCCGCGAAACTCGAGCCGAATGTTGTGCACTTCGCGACCGCCATGCACCGCGGGAAAGCTGTAGCAAACCACGCCTTCGGTCGCCGTCTCGATCGGGCCGGTGAACACTTCACCATCGGGAAAATTCTCGTGGCCATCGCAATTGATCCAGCGTCGCCCCTCGATCGCCAATCGCAGATCGGTTCCTTGCGGCGTGACGAACCGGATCTCGTGTTTGTCGTTCAAGAAGTCGACGACGCGTTGCTGACGTTCGCTGATTTC
>JAEUIL010000599.1 GCA_016794255.1 Planctomycetaceae bacterium
AGTGCCGCCGGTGATGAGGGCGCGACGACCGGTGAGACGGAACGAATCGATGATGGACATGGGGGGCGGGTGAGTAAGTGAGTAAGTGTGGAATTAAATCGCGCCGTCGGCTTTGAGCAGGCGGATCGCGCCGCGAACGGCGTCGACGGTTTGCTGCAAGTCGTCGTCGCTGTGAACGGCTGACGTCGGACCGCCGGGCCACGAGAACAACTCGACGCCATGGAGCAAGGTGCCGATGCGCAGCTTGTGATTCGTCGCGCGGTCGGCACTCTTAATCACCTTGTAATCAACGCGGCATTGCTCGATGTCGTCAGCCGTGATCGACAGGCCTTGCGGATTCGTGAAGATATGGAAGCCCGAGTAAGTGCCATAGACCACCCAGGGGACGCTCTCGGCGGCGATCATCTCGCGCAGCGCACTCCGCAGTCGGGCCGCATATTGATTGGCCCGATCGCAAGCGTCGGTCGAACCGACGATCTCGAGCGTGGCAATGCCCGCGGCGGCGGCGAGTGGGTTGGCATTGAACGTCCCTTGATGCACGACCTTTTCGCGACCACTCTTGGCCGCGGCGTCAAAGTCGAGCCCCTCCATGATGTCGCGACGTCCCACGAGTGCCCCGCCGGGCATCCCGCCCGCCACAATCTTGGCCAGCGTCGTCAGGTCGGGCTTAATGCCCACACATTGCTGAGCGCCGCCGGGCGAACAACGGAAACCGGTGATCACCTCGTCGAAGATCAGCACAATGCCGCGCTCGGCCGCCATGCGTTGCAGCTCGTGCAGGAACGAGGCTTGCACCGGCACTTGACCCCAACTCGCGCCGGTGGGCTCGATGATGACGGCGGCGATGCCCGGTTGATCGAGCACTTGCCGCGTACCGGCGACATCATTGGGCGGAGCGAGCAGAATCTCGGACGCGATTCCCGGCACCACGCCTGCTGACGGCGTGCCATCGAACCGCGACGCCACGCCGAACGCCATGTGATCGTGCCAGCCGTGAAAATGGCCCAAAAATCGCACGATCTTGGTGCGCCCCGTGAACGCTCGCGCTAACCGGAGCGCGAGCAACGTGGATTCGGTGCCCGAGGCGGTGAACCGCACGCGCTCGGCGCTCGGCATCAGCTTTTGCACCGTCTCGCCCCAGCGGACTTCGAGTTCGTGGCTCGATCCGTAGTGCGTTCCCCGAGCTAGTTGCTCGGCCATCGCCGCGACGACCTGCGGGTGATTATGCCCCAAGAGCAACGCGCCGTGCCCGCCGGCATAGTCGACATACTCGTGGCCATCGACATCCCATTTGTGCGAGCCCGTGGCGCGCGTGATGTAGAGCGGATAGGGTTCGAGATAGCGGCTGTCGTGCGTGATGCCGCTTGGAAACACGCCGCGAGCACGCTCGGCCCAACGTCGTGATCCCGGCGTGCGTTGCAGATACGCTTCGAGCAAGCGAGACGAGGCGGCGACTGTGGCCACGTGCGGACTCCTAGGCGGGTAAACGTCGAACGGCGGGAACCGACTGCGGTGGTGATGCCTTGGACCGAATCGTGTGCCATGCCCACGTCTGCGTGGGCATGCTCCCGTTTCGCGGTGACGACACATGCCCACGCAGACGTGGGCATGGCACACACTATAGAACAGCAGCACTACCGAGATCGCCGTCAGTTTAACCGAACGCCGCCGGAGTGACTATTTACCGCGAACGTTTTTTCGCTGCTGAGCGGTCAAGTGGAATAAATCCACTGGCCCAACCAACGTGCGGGCAACAGCAACAAGATGACCGCCGTGGCAGCGACGAAGCCATGCACGGCAAACGTGACCGAGGCGTCGAGCACGATGAGCGTCATGATCGCGTGTTTGACAGCGGTCTGGACATGGGCCGGCGAGGGCTCGGCGATGG
>JAEUIL010000636.1 GCA_016794255.1 Planctomycetaceae bacterium
GTCGGCAGCACGCCCGAGCCGACGAGATTGACCGAGAATACGAAGTCGTTGTAGTCCAGGTCGCCGCCGCCGTAGAGGTCTTCCCAGCGATACTCGGCATGGCCGGAGATCGGATCGCCGACGACTTGCACGTGCCGCACGCCGTCGGGATTCGCGTCGTCAAAGCTGAAGAAGGTCACCGGTCCGCCGATGCCCAAGAGTCCTGGCCCGCGATTGGTCGGGTTCAACGCCAGCGCCTCGGCCTTGGTGCCGCTTTGCACCATGTAGAAGCCTAGCACCTGACCGCCAGTGAGCGAAATGACTTGGTTCGCGCCGACCGCGACGCCCCTAATAAACAGCGTGCTCGCACGTTGCAGTGCGGCTTGGGCATAGCCGTCGTCGCCGGGGCTCAGGTTGCCCACGCGGCCCGTCGAGTCGTCGGCCACATACACGCCCACCTCGCTGCGATAGAGCGCCTGACGAGCATTGAAATTGAACGACACATTGCGGGCGGCACCGCTCGTACCGCCGACGCGGTAGCCTTCGTCGAACTTGGGTGCGTAGGTGATCGTCAGCGAGGAGCTGGTCGTCGCCGAATGCGCTGTAATCGTGTTGGACCCGACATTGAGTTTGTTGTCGGGCAGTGTGAAGCGATAGGTATTGTTGCCATTGTCGGTTGCGTTCCCCACCGACACGCCATTGACGCGGATGTTGAGCGTTTGGCCCGAACTGGCGGCGATGGTAATCGACGGTGTCGAGTCGCTCGTGTAATTGTCGGTGCTCGACGCGCCATCGTCGCTGGCGGCGTCGAGGTCCGGCGCTCCGAGCGAGATATCTTCGCTAGTGACGGTCACGGTTTGCGAGAACGAGCCGTTGAGCGTGGCACCGGCAATCGTGCCGAGCGTGACCGTGAAGGTCTCGTTGGCTTCGAACAGATTGTCGTCAATGCCGCGAATCACGACGCTGCCGGTCGACTGGCCCGCGGCAA
Organism: Planctomycetaceae bacterium; assembly: GCA_016794255.1. Classification (GTDB taxonomy): domain Bacteria; phylum Planctomycetota; class Planctomycetia; order Pirellulales; family PNKZ01; genus JAEUIL01. Next base: position 968 of record JAEUIL010000636.1, read on the forward strand.
TCACGATGGATGCCGACGAGGCCGAGACGTCGGTGCCCACGATCGCGGTGCCGCTCGTCAGTTTGATCGGGATCGTGACTGTTTGGACGGCTACCGAATCAAGCGTGGCCGAGACGGTCGTGGCCCCGCCGTTTTCGGCGATCGTCGTTTGCGAGATGCTCATCGACACCGTGGTCGTGTCGTCGCTGGTCAAACTGATGGTCGACGCGAACGAGCCACTTTGCGTACCGTTGGTGATCGTGCCAACGCTGAGCGTAATCGTTTCGTCAGCTTCAGCCAGCGTGTCGTTGATCGGGGCGACGGTAATGCTGCCCGAGGTTTGTCCGGCGGCAATGCGAATCGAAGTCGATGAGGCCGAGTAATCGCTGCCAATTGTCGCGGTGCCGGCAAAGCTGATCGGCACGATGATGTCGTTGGCCGAGACGATGTTGCTGCGGGCCACGATCGTAACCGTACCGCCGGTCTCGCTGAGCGACGTACCCGACGAGGAAACCGAGATCTGCGGCGTGGCTTCGTTGTCCGTAATGGTCAGCGACGCCGACTCGCCACCTTGCTTGGCCACGAAGCCGCCCGTGGCGCTCGCGAAACTGACGACGACGTTTTCGGTCCCCTCCGAGAGCGTGTCGTCCGTGGGCGTGAGATTCACGCTGCCCGTCAGTTGACCGGCGGGAATCGAGATCGTCGTGGCCGACAGGCTGTAATCCGACGCCGTAGCCGAGCCACCAAGGCTGATCGTCACGATCACCTCGTCGTTGCTGACTTCTGACAACGTTGCCACGACTGTCACCGGGCCGCCATTCTCAGCGACCGTCGTGGTACTGGTGGTGATGCTGACCCCCAACGGATCGTTGTCAATCACGTTGACCGAAACGCTGCTAGCGGTCGCGTTGGCCGTACCGACCGACAATTGACCCAGCGACAAGACAACCGTCTCAGTGGGCTCCATGAGGTTGTCGTTCAACGCATTGAGCGTGACCTGGGCGATGGTCGAACCGGCGGGAATGCTGATCGTCGTGCCAGCTGGCGAGAACTCGAAGTCACTGGGCGAGGCCGTGCCGCCGGTCGTCAGTTGGACGACGACATCGGAAGAAAACGTTTGGTCGAGCAATACTTGCACCGTCGCCGAACCGCCGTTCTCGCCGATGGTGGTGCTGAGCAAGTTCAAGCTGACGAGGAGATCGTCGTCCAAGATCGTTGCCGAGGTGCTCGATTGTGCCGTGTTGATCGTGGCATCCGTCGCGGCCGTGGCATTGACCAAGATTGTCTCGTTGGGCTCGTCGACCGTGTCTTGAATGCTGCGCAGCGTGAACGTGGCAGCCGTTTGACCGGCGGGGATGAGGAGCGACGCGGTCGTGCCGCTGACGCCGATCAAACCGGAGTGCGTGTAATCGGTGTTGAGCGTGCCCGTGCCGGTCAGCGACAGATTCACCGTCACATCGCGTACACTGGCGTTCGACAGCGTCGCGCGGACCGTCGTTGTGCCGGCGTTCTCGGCCATTTGACCATTACCCGAGTCCAGCGAGAGCGAGACGGACGGCGTGGGGGCCACGACGAGATCAAAGTCTTCGAGATCGTCGACCGTCACCGTGCTCGCTTCTTTTACCGAGACACGTAGCCGCTGCGTGCCCGTAAAGCCCGCGTTGGGCGTGATCGTGAGCACATTGCCGCTCGAAGAAAACGTGACGTTCGTGGCCGCTGAGGTTGACGAGCCGCTGAGATTCACCACATCAAACGTCACATTGTCGCCGTCGATGTCGCTGGCCGTGATCGTGATTGGCAAGCCGGCGTTGGTATTGACGGTCTCGGGCAGGTTAGGCAAGAACGGCTCGTCGTTGAGGGAGTCCGCCTGAACAGTGAACGTATAGGTTTGATCTGCGGTGACATTGTCGCCCTGACTCGTGGCGCGAATCGTCACAGTACGGTTGCCAATCGCGGCTGCCGCATCGGTGTGCACGCGCAACACCGCATGTGTATTGTCGGTCACGACGCTAAACGTGTTGATCGTCACGTTGTTTAGGGGCGACGACGGCTCGCCCGAAATAAACGAACTGTTTTGCGTCGGCGTTTCCATCAACTGCCTAAACACGTTGAAGCCACCGACAAGTTGCCCCAAAATCGTGTGATCGAAGTTCAGTGTTTGCGGCATGCCACCCACGCCGACATCGACGTCGGTGATAAACATTTGCCGCCCGTTGGTGTCGGGCCCACCGTTGGCCATCGCCAGCAAACCGGGGCCCGTGAACGTCAACGAGGCATTGAAATCGTCGTCGTAAGGAGTCGGCGCTGTCGGATCAAGTGCGTCGCTGAGCGTATTGTTAAACGAGCCAAATTGTGCGACAAACCCATTGAGTACCCGCGGCATACGCAAACCGTTGTAATAGCCGCTCTGCACGAACGATTTGATCTGATCGACCGTAGCCGGCGTGAGCGAATCGAACAAGCGGAAAAACAGATCGCCGGTGACCGACTGATTGCTGCCATTGGTAAACGTGACGTTCATCTTTAACGTCGTGCCCGCGTTCTCGACCGTTGCCGTCACGCCATTGCCGGGCGCTGTCTGCACGGTGTAATTCACCGCGGTGCCATTGGTGTTGGTCGCGCTCAGTGGAATCAACACATCTTTCGACTGCGGTGCGACAAACGCCGTCCCCAATGGCAACGCCTCGAAGCCCACCGTCAGCATCTGCCGCTGCTCGAGCGGTTCAAAGCGAACAGGCCGGTACTTTTGCCGATCGCGCT
>JAEUIL010000658.1 GCA_016794255.1 Planctomycetaceae bacterium
TCGAGGCGTCGTCGGTGATCGTCACGCTGAGCTTGGCGGCATTGCGGCGAATGATCTCGGCGAGTTCGTCGACCGAGTAAAAGTCGAGATGCTCGCGCATCACGAAGCGATCGCGCAGCGGTGCCGAGATGAGCCCGGCCCTGGTTGTGGCGCCGATCAGCGTGAACGGTCGCAGCGGCATGTTCAGCGTGCGAGCGCTGACCCCTTCGCCGAGTGTGAGGTCGATGCGAAAATCCTCCATCGCCGGATAGAGGAACTCTTCGACCGCCTTGGGCATGCGATGAATTTCATCGATGAACAAGACCGAACCTTCGTCGGCATTGGTCAGATAAGGAATCAGGTCTTTCGGGGCCATGAGCGTCGCGCCGCTGGCGATCTGCACATTGGCGTTGAGCTCGCGGGGAATAGCGAGGGCGTACGTCGTTTTGCCCAAACCGGGCGGACCATCGAAGAGAATATGTCCCAGCACTTCACCCCGTTTCAGAGCAGCATCGAGCGCGATTTCCAGTCGGGCGGTCACTTCACGCTGGCCGATCATGTCACGCAGACGTTGCGGCCGTAGGGCCCGATCTTCCTCAGGCTCGATCGAGCGCACCCCATCGCCGGCCAGCGGCGGATCGCCGCCGAGATCGTCGTCGTCATCGTCGCCAGCCAAAATCGTTTCGCGGACCATCGTTCATCCGTGCGGTCAGTGGGGAGCCTCCGGTACGGATTTCAGGATAGCATTTCGGGGCCGAGGCGTCACGCGAGCGGCACAAACGAGGCGGTTTTGATCGAGAATCGTCGCAGCTCGCTTGCGGTTTCGCGCCGAGATTGGTTTAGGCGCGAAACCGCAAGCGAGCGACATCATCACCCGACTTAGCAGTTATTTCACCTGCAACATCCGCTCGAGCGCTACCAGCGACCAATGGCTGGTCTCGTCGTCGACGCGAATGATGTTTACCGGCGTGCCGGCTTCGAGATTCTCGAGGCTCCAACAGAGATGCGCGAGGTTGATGCGATACATCGTCGCGCACATGCAGACGATCGGCGAGAGGAAATGAATCTCCTGCTCGGGATGTTCCTGCTTCAAGCGGTTGACCAAGTGCAACTCGGTGCCGATGGCCCATTTCGTGCCCGGCGGCGCGGCTTCGACCTCGCGAATGATCTTGCCCGTCGAGCCGTAAATGTCAGCCTTGGCCACCACCTCGCGGGCGCACTCGGGATGTACCAGCACTTTGATGCCCGGGTGCTTGGCACGAAACTGATCGACGTGCTCGGGCCGAAAGATCGCGTGCACGCTGCAATGCCCCTGCCAAAGCAGCACTTTGCTCGCTCGCAGTGCGTCCTCGGTGTTGCCCCCCAACTCGTCGGCAAGCGGATTCCACACCGGCATCTGTTCGAGCGGCACACCCATCGCGAAGGCCGTGTTGCGGCCCAGGTGCTGATCGGGAAAGAACAGCACGCGCTTCGTGCGTTTGAACGCCCATTCGAGCACGGCCTTGGCGTTGCTCGACGTGCAGACGATGCCACCGTGCTTGCCGCAGAACGCTTTGAGGCTGGCAGCCGAGTTGATGTAAGTCACCGGCGTGATGTCGCTCGTATCGATCACCTCGCCAAGCTCGGCCCAGCAGGACTCGACTTGATCGATCGCGGCCATGTCGGCCATCGAGCAGCCCGCGGCCATGTCGGGCAGAATGACCGGCACGCGCAGGCCGGCACGCTGCTCAAGCCGCTCGGGTCGATTGACCAGAATGTCGGCCGTCTCGGCCATGAAGTGCACGCCGCAAAACGCGATCATGCGGCAGTCGGTATTCTCGGCCGCCATCTGGCTCAGTTGATAACTATCGCCGCGCAGGTCGGAGAGCGCGATCACTTCGTCTTGCTGATAGTGATGGCCGAGGATGACGAGCTGCTTGCCCAAGCGATCGCGCACCGCCTGGATGCGATTGTGCAGCGTCGCATTGTCGAGCGACTTGTACGGCTGCAACGGATACTTGGCGAGTTCGACGACGGGCAGCGTGGCGGTCATAACGAGTTCCTCAAGAAAGACGCGACTCACTGGCATTATACGCGCACTGTTCAGCGGCGGCTGGCGGGCAACGGAGCGTGCGTTTCTGCCCGGAAATCTGTGAGTCTCGCGTGCCTCAGATTAACACGAAACTAGGTCCGGCGGGAGAGCGTGACTTGGCCGGTCCGTTGCACGCTGCGATTGGTGGGTTATCATCGAGCGACGCTCCGAGACTATTTGTTGCCCGCCACCGAGATACCGCTATGAAGCCGCTTTGGTTGTCTGTTGTGCTGTTGCTGCCGCTGTCGCTTTCGGCCGGAGAACTTGGCCCGCCGCAAGCGCTGTTCGACGGCAAGTCATTCGCCGGTTGGTCGGGCGATACCGACAAGACGTTTCGCATCGAGGATGGTTGCATCGTGGGCGGTTCGCTCAAGGCCAAGGTGCCGCACAACGAGTTCTTAACTCACGAGCGCGAGTTTCGCGATTTCGAGCTTCGGCTTCAGTTCAAGATCCTCGGCCAAGAGAAGGTCAACGCCGGTATCCAGATCCGCAGTCGCCGTATCCCCAACCATTTTGAGATGATCGGTTATCAGGCCGACCTGGGCGATAACTATTGGGGCTGTTTGTACGACGAGTCACGTCGCAAGAAGGTGTTGGCCACGGCCGACGCGGCGAGCGTTGCCAAGGGGTTGAAGCTCGGCGACTGGAACGAGTACGTGATTCGTTGCGAAGGGAGACGGATTCAACTCGCGATCAACGGTACGCCGACGGTCGACTACACCGAGCCCGACGATTCGATCGAGCAGACCGGTCTGATCGGCCTGCAAATTCACGGCGGACCACCGAGCGAAGCGTGGTACAAGGACGTCGTGATTCGCGAGATCAAGTAGCCGACGAAGAACTGGCGAACTAGCCCAAGTCGCGTTCTTCAAAGAGCAGCAGCGCGAACAGAATCGCGATCGTGCTGTAGATCACGGCATAGCACGTGGCCCAGCCGAGATACTCGGTCGGCACGGCCGAGCCGGTCGCGACGGCCGCTTTGACGTCGAAGTGATCGAGCACCGGCAGAATCGTGGCGAGCAGCTGCCCCACGAAGGTCACGATTTTGTTCTGCCCTTCGCTGTGAACGAGCGTCTGGACCAAGTGACCGACCATGTAAATTGCCGAGGAGATCATCAAGTTCGAGAGCATCGTCAGTCGGGTCGAGAGCGCCACGGCAATCGAGGTCAACACGACGGTCTCGATAAACGAGAGGAACAAAGCCGGCACGAGCGACAGCATTTCGTCGGTGCACTGCTTGACGGCCGCGGCCGGGGCCATCGGAATCGTGGCTTCGTAGACCACCTTGAAACTGACGCTCGTCAGCAACAAACTGCCGAGCAGTATGTAGAGCAGCGCCACGGGCGTGAGCACGCCGAAAAACTTGCCCACGATAAATTGCCACCGCGTGACCGGCTTGCTGAGCAGCGTCAACGCGGTGCGGCCTTCGATCTCGTCGGCGACCGAAACACTGGCGCTCCAGATCGCCAAGATGATCGCCAGCACCTTGACCGACGGCAGCGACGTTTCTTTCATCATCTTGACATCATCGCCGAACGTGACGTAGGGCATGATCGCGAACATCAGTAGCAGCAACACGCCCAGCCCCAACTCCACCCAAAACAGCGGCTGCACCAGCGACTCGTGAGCGGTGGTTTGCGCAATCGCGGCGATCTTGGGCTGCATCACTCGCAACAGCAGGTAACCCACGACCATCACGCCGAGCGCTACGCCAGCGCCTGCCGGCACCATCCACAAGGGCTGAATCCAACCTGGCACTGCGGCAAACGGCATGATCATCGGTAACTCGTAGACGTATGGAACGGGCAAAGGTATCGCACTCTGGTCGCACGCCGACGGTCGACGCGACGACGAGAAGGTGGGTCAAGTCTCGATCTGAAATCGCGCAAACTCGCCGGTTGCCGCCGAGTCATAAATCCCTTGACTGGTGATGTTGCGGTCCATCGTTTCGTTGATCGCGACAATGAACCGATCCA
>JAEUIL010000650.1 GCA_016794255.1 Planctomycetaceae bacterium
CCCCGTCAGCCGGTGAAGCCCGTGCGACGACCCGGTTTTCGGCCCGATCATCGCGATGGCAAAGAGTTTCAGAAATGGCAGAGCGTGTGGACCGCCGCTTCGTCGCGTCCGAAGGACGATGCCGTTCGCTTGCTCAAGGACTTTCTGCCCCGTGCGTTTCGTCGGCCGGTCGCTCCCGAGGAACTCGACGTCTATGTACGGATCGCTCACAAGCTGATCGAGGCGGGCGATTACTTCGAGACCGCGATGCGGGCCGCGTACCGTGTCGCGCTCTGCTCGCCAGACTTCATCTTCTTGCAAGAGATTCCCGGCAGTCATTCGCCGACCGATGTGATGGCGCTCGACTATTACGCCGTGGCGACGCGGTTGGCGTATTTCCTCTGGAATTCGACGCCGGACGACGAGTTGCTCGCGCTGGCCGAGAAGCGTCAGTTGCACTCGAAAGCGCTCACGCAGCAGATCGATCGCATGCTGGCCGACCGCCGTTCGGATCGTTTCGTCGAAGACTTCTTGGACCAATGGCTCGACTTGCGCAAGATCAACTTTACGAGTCCCGAGGTGCGGCTGTATCCCGAGTTCCGCCCTGATTTGCGTGATGCGATGCTCGCCGAGTCCCGGGCGTTTTTGCGCGAAATGCTCGATCACGACCTGGGTGTGGGGCAGTTGATCGACTCGAACTTTTTGATGCTCAATCAGCGGCTGGCCGAGCACTATCGGGTCACCGGCATTCAAGGGTCCGCGATTCGCCGCACGACCAAGCCGGTCGGCATTCCGTATGGCGGCGTGATCACGCAGGCGGCGGTGCTCAAAGTCACAGCCAATGGCACCACGACGTCGCCGGTGACTCGCGGGGCGTGGTTGATGGACCGCATCCTCGGTCGTCCGCCGAATCCGCCGCCGCCCGACATCGCTGCGGTCGACCCCGATGTGCGCGGCACGACCACCATTCGCCAGCAACTCGACAAGCACCGCAATGACGCGAAGTGCGCCGGGTGTCACGCCAAGATGGATCCCGCCGGTTTCGCGCTCGAAAACTTTGACGTGATCGGCGGCTGGCGCACGCTATATCGTTTCACGGGCGAGAAGCCCACGACGGAAGAGACGCCGCGCTTGGGCAAAGATCCGCATCGCTCGGACTTCTTGGGCGTGTTGCCCAATCAGTGGATTCACGTTATGAACAACGTGCGGTACGGCTTGCCTGTCGACGCCAGTGGCGTGACCGTCGATGGTCAGTCGTTCAAAGACATTCACGAATTCAAACGGCTGTTGTTTGCCGAAGAAGAGCAGATTGCCCGTAATCTGGTCGAGCGATTGATTCAGTACAGTACCGGTGCTCGCGTAAGCTTTGCGGATCGTTCCCAGGTGGAAGTGGCGCTCGAACGGACCCGCGCGGGCCACTTCGGCTTGCGGAGTATGGTTTGCGAAGTCATTTACAGTCCCCTTTTCCGGCGAAAGTAAGTCATGACACAGATGCCAGTGCACGGTTGTTCGCGACGCACCTTTCTCGGTGGCGTGGGCGTGATGCTCGCTTTGCCGGCGCTCGGACGAGCCGCCGAGATCGCCCCGCCGCGCCGTTTGGTCACGATCCAGACCAATCAAGGGATCATGCCGCATTTGTTCTTTCCCGAGCAGGCGGGGCGTGACTTTGCTCTGACGCCGTACCTGCAAGTGCTTGAACCGCTGCGCTCGCAGTTCACGGTCTTTTCGCATGTCTCGCATCCCGGCGTCGATGGCGGTCACGCGAATGAAGTGTCGTTTCTGACCG
>JAEUIL010000702.1 GCA_016794255.1 Planctomycetaceae bacterium
GGTCTTGGCTTGCGAACGTTTTTGCAGCTCGTGCAACTCGGAAACCAACCGATGACGCAGCGGGCTTTCCGGACGCAATTCGTCGAGCAATGCCTCGGCCTTCTCGACCACCTCGGGCGTGATCTCGCCGTTGCCCATGAGCAATCGCCAGCTACGTCCCACTTCGTTCTCAGTCAACAAAATCGCACCTCGATGAAAATCACTGGGGAGGCAAAGTGAAAGCAACGCGAGCCAGGATCGCGCTGCCTGCTTCCACGGAAGCGAGCCAAGTTCACACAGCCAGCTTCCTTAGAACACGTCGAGTACCCCGGGCGGGGTCGGCAGCATCCGAGTTTCGTGCCTCCGGCGCAAGGCCGAATCGACATGACCCTATTTTACGTCGACCACCGAACCACGCAATACGAGTGTTTTCGAGCCGCAGGCGAACTTGGCCGGCATTTCACCAGTAAGTTGACAATTTGGTGCGCGTGCCTGATCTTGCAGGGGAAGCAAGCGTAGCCGATGATACTCGGCGAACAGGGTCGAGCAGTTCTTAACTGAACCTCCCGCAGGATGGGGCTCCCGTCCTCCGGAAAGCTTGCGGAACTGTTTTTGCACGTGGGATCATCGTCGCTCAGACTTCGCTGCGTAGCTGGTGACTCGAACGATTGACTATTCGCGCGGCGTTACGCTTGGGGACGTCGCTGACTTTGACGAACATCGAGAACTACGTGGCCAGGGTCACCGGAATCAAGCCGTTGATTGTCGAAGTTGCTTCGCGCCGTGATCGCGAAGATTTTCTGTGGTTTCCGTGGCAGATCTATCAGTCGGACCCGGTCTGGGTGCCGCCGCTGATTGCCGAGCGGCGCGACTTCATCAATCCGCGTAAGCATCCGTTCTATCGTCACGGTGCCGCGACGACCTTTCTCGCCCGACGCGACGGCAAACCGGTCGGACGCATCTTGGTGAGCGACGATCCGAACTACAATCGCGAGCAAGGCGCCAATGCCGGCTGCTTCGGCATGTTCGAATCGATCGACGATCCCGCCGTGGCCCACGCTTTGCTCGACGCCGCGAGCGAGTGGCTCCGCACTCGGGGCCGAACGCAAATCCTCGGACCCATCGACTACTCGACCAACTACACCTGCGGACTGTTGATCGATGGTTTCGACACGCCGCCGCGCGTGCTCATGAATCACAATCCGCCTTGGTACCTCGGATTGCTCGAGTCCTGGGGGCTGACCAAGGCCAAAGACCTGTACAGTTTTTGGTTCACGGACGAACTAAAGTTGCAGACACGTTGGCTGCGGTTGGCCGAGCGGTTTGCCAAACGCGGCAACGTAAAGATCCGCCCGTTTCGGTTGAACGATGCCGAAGCTGAAATCGCGAACTGCAAGCGGATCTATAACGAGGCCTGGAAGCGCAACTGGGGCTTTGTCCGCATGACCGATGCCGAGTTCGCCGAGTTCGCGCATGGGCTGATGGACTGGATGCCGCCGGAGTTGATGTTGCTGGCCGAGGTTGATGGCAAAGTGGCGGGCCTGGCGATGACGTTGCCCGACTTTCACGAAGCGATGAAGCCGCTCAACGGTCGCATCTTCCGTTGGGGTCTGCCGCTGGGTTTGTGGGAGTTCAAACGCAACTGCAAGAAGATTCGCACCGGCCGGTTGATCGCCCTGGGCGTGCTCGACGAGTACCGCCGTCGCGGGATCACCGAGCTGTTGATTCTCAACACGCTCATCAACGGCACGAAGTACGGCAAGTTCGAGGCGGCCGAGTTGGGCTGGACCCTCGAGGACAACGATCTCATCAATCGCGCGATCGAAGCCTCGGGCGGCAAACATTATAAGACGTATCGGATTTTGGAACGGGCGGTGTAGTGGGAGGAAGTGTGTGGTGTTTCGTGTTTAGTGTTCGCTCCAGCAGCTCGCTTGCGGTTTCGCGCCTAAACACCAAACACCAAACACCAAACACCAAACACCAAACACCAAACACCAAACACCAAACACCAAA
>JAEUIL010000741.1 GCA_016794255.1 Planctomycetaceae bacterium
CGATCACCGGGTGATCGTGGCACTGAGCACATTGCAGGTCCATGCCAAAGAACAGCCGGCCCACGTCGCGCGTGACCAAGTTCGGCTCGACATCGCGATCGAGCATGAACCGCGACGCGGGCGGATTGACCTTGTCTTTGCTCGTGTCGGCCGAGAGCAACTCGCGCACCAACACGTTGTACGGGCGGTTCTCGGCGATGGCGCGATACAGGTACTCTTGCCACTCGGCGACCTTAACGACCTTTTCCGGCCGACGCTCCATGAGCGTCACGTCGAACGTCGTCGCCAACCAGCGCACATAGCGCGGATCGGCGAGCAGCCGGTCGACGACCTTCGCGCGCTTGTCGGCCGACTTGTCTTCGAGAAACGCCCGGGTCTCGCCGACGGTCGGAATCACACCGATCAAGTCGAGATACACGCGGCGCAGAAACTCGCCATCGTCGGCCTGCGGCGGCAGTGCGCCGATGACCGTCGACTCGAGTAGGGTATCGATCCGGTCATGCAACGGTGGCGCGTCGGCAGCGACCAGCGGCGTGGCAACGATCACGGTAGAGCAAGCGACCAGGAACAAGCCAATCAGGCGGCAGATGCGCTGACGCATGGCGGTTCCTCCTTCAGACCAAACGGGGCAGGCGGGGCGAACGAAACGGCGGGATCAAACAGGCGGGGTGGCCAATGGGCGTCGGCCAGTCGTCGATCGCCCAGCAGGTGGCTACGCGATCAGAGGGTGCGTGTCGCAGGAGCTCAGCTCATATATCGACACAACTTGATAGGTTAATGGTCCCAAACGCCCGCGTCAACGTAATTCCGCCCGGTGCTAGCACTCCCGGCCAGGCGAGTTTGCCGGTCGGGTCGAGGCTTACCGGCTGGGCAAAAGATCCACTGCCGACAGCAGACAGGCGGCAACGGTGGCCCGATGGGGACCCTCGACATCGCCTCGCGACCGGGGCATAATCGTTCTCAAATTCGTTTGAATCTCGAAGTCTCATTAAGACACGGACAAAGCTGTCATGAAACGCACTCGATTCCTCATGGTCGGCGGGTTCCTCGGAGCCGGCAAGACGACCGCGATCGCACGACTGGCCCGACACTATATGGACCAAGGTCTCAAGGTCGGCATCGTCACCAACGATCAGGCCTATGGCCTCGTCGATACCCTGTCCCTGCGGGCTCAAGGGTTCAAGGTGGGCGAAGTGACCGGCGCGTGCTTCTGCTGCAAGTTCAACGACCTGATCGCGACCGCCGAACAACTCAGCCAAGAGGATCAGCCCGACGTCATCATCGCCGAGCCGGTGGGAAGTTGCACCGATCTCATGGCGACGGTCATGGAACCGCTGCGGCAACTCTATGGCGAGGCGTACGAACTCGGCCCGCTCGCGGTGCTGCTCAAGCCCGAGCATGGTCAAAAGATTCTCGGCGGCGAGAGCGATGTCGGCTTCTCGCCCAAAGCGGCGTACATCTTTCTCAAACAGCTCGAAGAAGCCGACGTGGTTGTCGTGAACAAGATCGACAAGCTCTCGGCCGACGAGCGGACGCAGCTTACGCGTCTGTTGGCCGAACGGTTTCCGGGCAAGCAGGTGTTGGCGGTCAGTGGCCGTGCGGGGAGTAACTTTGCCGAGTTGATCACGGCCATGAACCGCCGCGATGCGCAGCATGCGCCGACGCCCGAGGTCGACTACGACATTTACGCCGAGGGTGAAGCCGAGCTCGGGTGGCTCAACGCGATGGTCCGGCTGCACAGTCACACGGGTCGACGATTTCGGCTGGATGACGTGGTCGTGCGGTTGGTCGAGCGGCTCGAAAGCGCCGTTCGCGCTGCGGGTGGCGAGCCGGCGCATCTGAAAATTCTCGGCGCGGCCGACGGCGCTACGGCGATCGCCAATCTCGTCAGTTCGACGCAAGACGCCGAACTTTCGCTCCGTTCCGGGGCCGAGACCACTGCGGCCGAGTTGACGGTGAATGCCCGAGTTGCGCTTGCTCCCGAGATGTTGGCCGAGTTGGTCGAGCGTGAGAGCGCAGCCTTGGCCGACGAGTTCGCCGTGGAGTGTGCGCTCAGCGACTTGCAAAGCTTCCGGCCGGGTCGCCCGGTCCCCACGCATCGCTTGCAGACGTAACTCGTCGAGTCGCCGGCACTCGCGCGAGCAAATCGGCCAGCGCCCCGCGCAACTCGGGAAATTGAAACTCGAAACGTTCCTCGGCCAATCGCGCTGAGACGACATAACGACCGTAGAGCGCCAGCTCGGGATCGGTCTTCAACAACCAACGTGCGCCGAGTCGCAGCAGCCAGGTCGGAGTCGGCAGTCCGAGCGGCATGCCCACCGCGCGACGCAGTTCGCGCATGAAGTCGCGTTGGGACAATGGATGCGGTGCTGACGCGATGTACGCGCCTTGCATCGACGTGTCGCGCAGGGCGCGAGTTACGACCCGGTTGAGATCGAGTTCATGAATCCAGCTCATGCCTTGCCGGCCCGAGCCGACCACGCCGCCCAAGCCGAACCGAGCTAGCGGCACGAGCTTGCTCAACGCGCCGCCACCGGCTCCGCGATCGCGGCCGATCACAAAGCTGGTGCGCAACACGACCGGCCGTTGAGTGGGCATTACGCTGGCTCGAAACTCGGCCTCCCACGCTTGCCCCACATAAGGCGCGAGACCGAAACCAAACGGCGAGTCCTCAGTGCAAACCACTTCCGGCGGGTCGCCATAGATGTGAGCTGTGCTCATTTGCACCCACACACGCGGCGCGGACTCGACAGCCCGCATGGCCGCGCCGAGCACGTGGGTCGCTTCGAGCCGTGACCGCAAGATTTCGTCTTGATGGTCGGGTGTCTTTATGCAATCGACGCTTCGGCCCACGAGATTGACCACGCCCGCCGCGCCGTCGAGTTCGTGTTGCCAATCGCCGAGCGAGCGGGCATCCCACGCCACATGCCGCCACGGGCCCGCTGGTCGTGGCGCGGTTCGCGAGAGAATCACGATCTCGTATCCATAGGCGCTGAGGTGATGGGCGAGCGACACGCCAAGAAAACCGCTGCCACCGGCGATCACGACTTTTGGGGATGGGGTATTCGCACGCATTGCAGGCTCTCGCGACGACCGAGGGAGTGTGTTCATTCCACTCACCGGAGAAATCGAGCTAGTATTAACTGCATATCTTGGGGGCCTCGCTCGCGGTGCACCTGCCGAGAAAGCGCGATTCTCATTTGCTCGGCGTGGTCGGGCCAATCAAAATCATGATCTCGCAGAGTGCGCCGGACGCGGCGAATTTACGACCTCTCAGGCAATCAAAACGGCTATGAAACGTCATCTGCTTTTGGTTCTCGTGGTGTTGGGTGTTGGAGTGTCGCTGATCGGCACGGTGCAGCAATGGAACCATGGGTCGAACGGTGCGGCCCAAGCGGCCGAGGCGCAACCGGTTGCGGCTCAAGCACTCGATCGCACGGTGCTGCCGATCCACGAGCCCCAAGACCCGGTCATCACCACGCTCGATGCGCGACAAGCGACGCCGCCGACGCGGTTTCAAGTCACGGCCCCCAAGGGCGCGCCGAATGTGATCGTGGTGCTGATCGATGACATCGGCTTTGGACACAGCAGCGCGTTCGGCGGTCCGTGCGCGATGCCGACGCTCGATCGACTCGCCGCTGCCGGGTTGCGTTACAATCGGTTTCATACCACGGCGCTCTGCTCGCCGACCCGCACGGCCCTGTTGACTGGCTACAACCACCACAGCAACAACGCCGGCGCGATCATGGAGCTGGCCACCGCCTTTCCGGGCAACACCGGTGTGCGGCCGCTCGCCATCACGCCGATGGCCGAGGTGCTGCGGCTCAACGGCTTTTCGACCGCTGCCTTCGGCAAGTATCACGAGACGCCCCCCTGGGAAGTCAGCGTCAGTGGCCCGCTCGCGCGCTGGCCCACGCACTCGGGCTTTGACGAGTTCTACGGCTTCATTGGCGGCGAGACGAACCAATGGGATCCGCTGATCTTTCACGGCACGGTTCCCATGCGCAAGCCGGCGAACGATGCGCACTATCACTTCACGACCGACATGACCGATCGGGCCATCGCCTGGATGCGCACGCAACAAGCGCTCACGCCTGACAAGCCGTTCATGATGTACTTTGCGACCGGCGCCACACACGCGCCCCATCACGCGCCGCGCGAGTGGATCGACAAGTATCGCGGCAAGTTCGACATGGGTTGGAACAAACTGCGCGAGCAGACGTTGGCCAAGCAGATTGCACTGGGCGTGGTTCCGCCCGGCACGAAGCTCGCCCCCAAGCCCAAGGAGCTGCCCGATTGGGACACGCTGAGCGCCGATAAGCGGCGGCTGTTTGCTCGGCAGATGGAAGTCTTCGCCGGTTTCGCGTCGCACACCGATCATGAAGTCGGCCGACTCGTCGAGGCGCTGGAAAAGATGGGCGAACTCAACGACACGCTCGTGATCTATCAGGTGGGCGACAACGGCGCGAGTGCCGAGGGTGGCCTGCACGGGCTGTTCAATGAGAGCTCGGTCTTCAACGGCGTGGAAGAGACCATTGCCAGCCAGCTCGAGCACATCGACCAGCTCGGCGGTCCTGACTGCTTCAATCACTTCTCGGCCGCTTGGGCCGTGGCGGGCAACACACCCTTTGCTTGGACCAAGCAGGTGGCCAGCAACTTCGGCGGCACACGCAACGGCATCGTGTTTCATTGGCCGAACAAGATTGCCGCCCGCGGCGAGATTCGCACGCAGTTCCATCACGTGATCGACATCGCGCCGACGATCTTCGAGGCTTGTGGCGTCCCCGCGCCAAAGTTCGTCAATGGCGTCGAGCAACGGCCGATCGAAGGTGTGAGCATGGCGTATAGCTTTGCCGAGCCGCAAGCCGCCAGCCGGCGCACGACGCAATACTTTGAGATGTTCGGCAATCGCGCGATCTATCACGACGGCTGGTTCGCCGCCGCGATGCATCGGGTGCCGTGGATCAACGTTCCTCAGCAACCCTTGGCCGACGATCCCTGGGAACTGTACCAGATCACCGAGGACTTCAGTCTCACCAAGAATCTCGCCGCCGAGCAGCCCGCCAAGCTGCGCGAGATGCAAGAGCTGTTTCTCCGCGAGGCGGTCAAGCACAAAGTGTTGCCGCTGGATGATCGTTCGATCGAACGCTTTGATCCGCGCCTGGCAGGTCGGCCCGACTTGATGAACGGTCGCAAGTCACTGACCGTGTACCCCGGCATGATCTACATCATGGAGAACGCCTTCATCAACGTGAAGAACGCCTCGGTCGACATCACGGCCGAGATCGAAGTGGCCGCGAACGCTCACGGCGTGATTCAAGCTCAAGGGGGCCGGTTCGGCGGTTGGGCGTTGTGGCTCAATCAAGGTCGTCCGAGTTACTCGTACAACTGGATTGGCGTCGAACAGTTCACCGTCACGGCCGAGCAACCGATCGCGCCCGGCAAGCATACGCTGACGATGTCGTTTGCTTACGACGGGGCCGGCAAGCGCGGCGCGGGGGGCGAAGCGACGCTGCTGCTCGACGGCCAACCGGTCGCCAAGGGGCGCATCGGCAAGACCCACGCCAACGCGTTCTCGTCCGATGACACCGCCGACACCGGCATCGACACCGGCACGCCCGTCGATCCGGCGTATGGCGAGGGAGACGCCAATGCGTTCAAGGGGAAGATTCATAGCGTGAAGATCGACGTGAAGTAGCTCCAAAAAGAGTATCCATCACGCTCCGCGTGATGTGCGGTGCAACAGACTCCGCACCAATCGCAGGGTTGATTCGTTATTCACGCTGTGTCTTCCGTAGGACCGGTCTCCAGGCCCGTCCATGGATTTGTGAAAGGGCTTGGACGGGCCAGGAGACCCGTCCTACGGAAAACCGATCCGCGATGCTGAAGGATTCCTCTCGCTAGCGTGGACCGCGGCTTGGCGCAGCTTGCGCCATCGTTCGTCGATCATTTTTTTATAGGCTCCCCGATTGGCTCGACGACCAAGAACAGGTCGGACCGTAGCGCGGAATCGCCTTGCTAGCGACGCTAGCTTCTGGCGGCGAGGTCGCGATCTTTCCACGAACCCAATGCAGGTGTGGCATGAGGCAGAGCGCGTGCATAGCGATCGTCGCCGCGGTGTTGTGGTCGTGTTGGTTGACCGGAGCCAACGCACAATCGATCGGCATCGAGTTGCACAACACACTGATGCCCGCTTCGGGTGCGATGGCCGGGGCGAGCATCGCGCGGCCGCAAGATTTTCTCTCCAGCATCAACGGCAATCCCGCGTCGCTCACGCAGTACTCGGGGACTCAGTTTACGTTCTCGGGCGCTTGGGCCGAGCCGACGATCGACATGACGCAGACCGCGCCGCTGCCGCTGGTGGGCGTGACACCGTTCGCCGCCAAGTCGACCGCGCCCGGCTCGCCGATGGGGAACATCGGCGTGATGCAAGACCTCTCGCCGCTCGGACTGCCGGGCCGGATGGGGATCGCGTTCATCTCGGCCGCGGGTGGCGCGACCGACTTTCGTCACGTCCCCGCCTCGAATGGCACGAACACGGCACTGCAAGTCTTCGAGATGACGAACACGGTCGCGATCGACATCACCGAGCGCTTGTCGTTCGGCGCTGGCGTGTCGCTCGGCATTGCCCTGTTCGATGGTCCGTTCGTCGGCTTGGGTGGCATGACACCCGCGTATGCATTGCGGGGCGTCACGGGCTTGAATTACGCCGTCACCGATGCGACCAATCTCGGCGTGTATTATCAATCGAAGCAGGCGTTCAACTTCGACAACGCGATCCAGTTCGCCGCGGGTCCCATCGCCGGTCCGCAAGACGTGAAGATGGACCTGCCGCGCAACGTCGGCATTGGCGTGTCGAATCGCGCGCTCGCCGATGGTCGCCTGCTCGTGGCGGCTGATTTTCTCTACAAGAATTGGGACGACGCCCAGCTTTACTCGGCCATCTACCGCGATCAATGGGCGTTTCAGTTCGGCACGCAATACGACCTCGGCCGGGTCAAACTACGGGCCGGGTACATGTTCGCGCAGAACCCGCTCGATCCCGCGCCGAGCCTGGGTCTCGGCGGTGTCGCGCCGCCCGACGGCATTCCCGCCGTGCGTTATGCCCAAGGTCTGCTCGCGGTCGCCAATCCGCATCGCTTGTCGTTCGGCGTGGGCATGCAAGACGTGATGCTGCCGGGTCTCGATCTCGACGTGATGGCCGGCGGCATGTTTCGCAACACCGAACAACTCGGGCCCGCGACCACGGTATCCACCGTCAGCTACTGGATCGGCGGCGGCATGACGTGGCGGTTCAAGTAACCGACGCGCGGCGACGAGTGACTCGGCTCGTTAGACTAACACCGTGTCGTCGTGCTCGTAACCCGGTGCACAGCAGCACAAGAACGTCAGCACCACCGGGCCCGGGTTCGTGATCTGATGAATCTGCCCCGGCGGAATCGCGATCGCATCGCCGGGTCGCACGGAGCGCGTTTCGTCGCCAATGCGCATCTCGCCCGTGCCCGCCAAGATGTAGTAAATCTCTTCGGTGCACGGATGGTAGTGCGGCGTGGTCGAGCAACCGGCCGGGACCCGCGCCTCGGCCAACGTCTGATTGCGAATCGCCGAGTTGCGATGCGCGAGCAGCTCGCGAATCTCCGAGCCATCTTTGGTCGTGAACGGCACGGTATCGGCCAGGTTGACGATATCCATCGGCTGCGGCCTCCAAAATAGTATCCATCACGCTCCGCGTGATGCGCCCTGGAACCGACTCAGCATAAATGGCGTTCGGCTTCAGATCGCAAAAACAATCAACCACCATCACGCGGAGCGTGATGGATACTTTCTAAACCGGCTTCGTCCAAATCGCGATCCGCGCCGGCGGATACTCGCGCACATCCCAGTGATAGCCGTCGGGCAATCGCAACGTGTCGAACCGTTCGTCGCACTCGACGACAATCAAACTCCCGGCCGGTGCGCGATTCGCGATCGTCTCGACCAGTCCGAGCATCTCGGCGGTCTGCTGCACATACAAATCGTACGGCGGCGAACAAAACACGCTCCACGGCGCGGTCGGATCCGGATTCACGAACGGCAACGGCTTGCGGAACTGCACCAGCGTGTTGGCCGGGATGATCTGGCACTGCTCGCTCACGCCGATTGTCTTGGCGTTCTCGGCAATCAAGTCGGCCGTGGGAAAGTGTCGCTCGAAGAACGTCGCCGCTCGAGCGCCGCGGCTGATCGCCTCGAGCCCCACGGCCCCGGTGCCCGCGAACAGATCGACAACATGCGTGCCGGCCACATCGGTGCCGATCAGGTTGAACACCGCCTCACGGACTCGATCTTTCATCGGTCGCGTGCGCGGATCGCCGCTCGAACGCAGAATGCGTCCGCGGTGCAAGCCGCCGATAATGCGCACGGTGCCCGGGGCGGGCTCGGGGGTACGCGACGGGGCGCTCGCATCAGAGGCGGCGGTCGGACGGCGAGGTCGTTTCATGAAGTGGGCATCCCGAGGGTGTTCAGTCAGGCCGACGACCGCTCCTGCGACGGTCCTCGACCCCCGCATTTCTCGCCCCGAGCGTGAAACCCAGCTTGGCTAAATCGGCTCTTAAGATAACAATTTACGGTCTCGCCCCCTAGTAGCCCTGGCCGAGCGTGCGGGAATCGGACATGATCGTCGAGCGGTCAAGCTCGCCGGTCTTCGTCGCGCTCGGTCGAACCCATCGATATCGCAGCCCCAGGAATCGTTCGTATGCGTCAGCTTTTCTTGATCGTGGTCTGTTTGGTTTCCTTCGCGGCCTCGCCCGTCCTGGCTCAAACTGCCGGCGCGAATGCCGACTTCACCAAGCAATTTGCCGTGTGGAGCGACTTGCTCAAACAACTCGAAACATTCCAGACGCAATACAAGTCGGCCACGCCCGACCAACGGCCAGCCATCCGCGAACAGTTCGACAAGCTGCTCAAAGAGGGCGAGGCGATGCAACCCAAGCTGCGGGCCGCGGCCGAGGCGTCGTACAAAGCCGAGCCCAACAAGAACGAAGACGTCAGCCATGTGCTCGTGTCGTTGATCTTTGCCGACAGCCGTCGCGACGACCATCAAGGCGTGCTCAACGGTGCCGAGGTGCTGATCAACGGCAAGTACGAGAACGCCCGAGTCTATAGCCTCGCCGGTGTCGCCGCCTATCAGTTGGGCGATCTCGACAAGGCCGAGAAGTATCTCAAGGAAGCCGAGGCGAAGAACGCGTTGTCGCCCGAGGGTCAGAACATGCTCGAAGGCATGGCCGACACCAAGGCCAAGTGGAAAGTCGAGCAAGAGAAACGCGCCGCCGAGGCCAAGGCAGACGATCTGCCGCGCGTCGAGATGGTGACCAACAAAGGCCGCATGGTCATCGAGCTGTACGAGAACGAAGCCCCGAACACGGTGGCCAACTTCGTGAGCCTCGTCGAGAAGAAGACGTACGACGGTCTGACGTTCCACCGCGTGTTGCCCGGCTTCATGGCCCAAGGTGGCGACCCGGCCGGCAACGGCACCGGTGGCCCAGGCTACTCGATCAACTGCGAGTGCAATCAAGAGAACCATCGCAATCACTTCTTGGGGACGTTGAGCATGGCGCACAGCGGACCCAATACGGGCGGATCGCAGTTCTTCATCACCTTCGGTCGCACTGCGCATCTCGACGGCAAGCACACCGTGTTCGGCCGTGTGACCGAAGGGCTCGACGTGCTGACCAAACTGCAACGTCGCGACCCGGGCGATCCGAAGGCCCCCGCCGCCGACAAGATCGTCACGGCCAAGGTGCTCCGTAAGCGCGAGCACGAGTACACGCCGAAGACGAATGCGGATAAGAAGTAAGCAGGCTGCCCCTGGGCGATGAACCAGCGTCAAGCTTCGTAGCCGAACTCGCCAGAGTTCGGGCGAATCTTGACCGCGCGACGACCCGAACTCTGGCGAGTTCGGCTACGGCTTGGCGTGCAATTTCGGGACGAGAGAAATTCGCCTCGGCTGCAATAATCCGGCGCCAGCCTCGTTCTTGAGTCGTGAACCGTACCCCTACGGCTCGCCGATCATTCCGCCCGCGCCTTTCCGACAGGAACTTCGCTCATGAACCGTTTGGCAATTGCGTGCCTCGTCATTTCGTTTTTGATCACCGGCTTGGCCCAGGGCCAAGAACGAACCCGCGAGGGGAACCCGCGGGGCGAACGACCTGCCGGCGAGCGCCAACCCGCGCCGCGGTCCGAGTTTCCAGAAGAGATCAAGCTGACCGACGAACAGCAAGCCAAGCTCGGCGAGCTGCGGGCAACCTTTGGCGCGAAGTTCGCCGCGTTGGCCAAAGAGCGCGATGCGATTCTGACCGACGAGCAACTCAAGGCACGTGGCGAGGTCGAACAAAAGATTCGCGCCGGCGGCGTGTCGCGGCAAGAAATCGCCGAGTTGTTCGCGAATGCCGTCAAGCTCACGCCCGATCAGAAAACCAAGACCGAGGCAGTCGAGCAAGCCGCCAACAAGCTCCGTCAAGAGGCCGAGCAGGCCAAGCTCGCCCTGCTCACGAGCGAACAGCAAAGTCAACTTCGCGCTTGGAATGCGGAGCGCGAGTTGGCACGGTTCTTCGCGGTGCCGGATGACATTAAGCTTAGCGACGAACAGAAGACGAGCCTCAAGGCCCTCCAAGACGAACTGTCGGGCGAGCTCAAAACCTGGACCGAGAAACGCAACGCGATCATGACGCCCGAGCGCGTGGCGGCTCGCGACAAAGTGTTCAAAGAAGCTCGGGAGGGGAACAAGGATCGCCAAGCGATCGGCGAGGCACTGCAAGCCGCGGTCAATCTCAGCGATGCCGAGCGGAGTGATCTCACCACGGCCGAGCAAAAGCTGCGCGAGCTCTACGAGCAAATTCAAACCCGCAAGCTCGGCCTGCTCACGCCCGAGCAGAAGCAAGAGTTCGAGAAGCGTTTCGGCACCGGTCGACCGCGTGGATAGACGCGGGCCACGTTTCCAGGGGCTCACGCCCCTGGCTAACAACGGCCGCCTCTTCGAGGCTCAGAGCAGTCCACGCGCCGAACGTGGCGCGTGCTGTCCCCTTTACTTGCTCACATCGCCCGACGTGATGTCGTGCGCGGCGAACCACGCCAGCACGCGTCGCAACACATCTTCGCGATGCGGTAGCTGCCGAATGCCGTGCCCTTCGTTCGGATACAGCACGAGCGACGTCTTCACCTCGCGCTTCAGCAGCGCGCGATGGAACATCTGACTCATCGCGACCGGACAACGGCGGTCGTTGAGCGCGTGGAGCAGCAAGGTCGGCGTTTGCACCTTGGTCACGTGCGTGAGCGGACTGTGTTCGCGCATCCGCTCGGCGACCTCCCACGGCAACCCGCCCATGCCCCACTCGGTCCAGCTTTGCAGATCACCCAGGTGCCACATCACATTCAAATCGGTCACGGGGTTCTGCGCCACCGCGGCGCGAAATTGATTCGTGTGTCCGACAAGCCAAGTGGTCATGAACCCGCCATAGCTCGTGCCATACACAAACTGTCGGCGACGATCGACGATCCCTTGCTCGATCAGATGGTCGATGCCGGCGAGGATGTCGCGCATGTCGCCGCCTCCGTAGTCATTGCGATCGGCGTCGAGAAACTTGCGGCCGTAACCGCCTGAGCCGCGAAAGTTCGGTTGAAACACCGCGAAGCCTTGCCCGGCGAAAACCTGGGCCTCGAACGTACTGCCCAAACTGGTGCGCGAATGCGGTCCCCCGTGTGGCCAGACCAGCAGCTTGTATGGTCGCGCGGCGATCGACGCCGGCGGCAAGGTCAACATGCCCTCGATCGATTGTCCATCGAAGCTTTTCCAGGTCACGATCTCGTCGGACGCACGAAGACGCGTGAGCAACTCCGGGCTGTCGGCGGGGATCAACGGACTGCGCACGCTCGGCGGCGCGCCAGGATCGGCGATCGCCATGGGGCCCGCGTCGATATCGACACATTGCGGCTCGACCCGCACACCGCGCGCGACGCTGAACGCCACCTTGCGCGCATCACGCCAGCAACGGTCGGGCAGCGGCTGCATCGGGGGCAAACTCGGCGGCGCGTCGACTTCCTGCTCGTGATGATCGTACACCACGCGCGAGCGCGGCTGAGGGCCGTCGAGATCGACGACCAGCAAGTTGAACACATCCATGTGCGGCCCGCGACGTGGCGAGCTGAGACAGACCAGCCGCTTGCCGTCGGGCGCAATGCGTGGCGAGAAGTCGGGACCCGGCCCGGTGGTGAGTTGCGTGATCTGTTGATCGGCGAGGTTGATCTTCCACAGATCGAAGTTGCGGTTGACGCTGAACCGCACCGATTCACGATCGGCCGTGCGATTGGCATGCACGACGATAAACGAGCCATCGGGCGACCATTGCGGATCGCCATACCAAGCGTTGTCGGTCGGCGTGACGCGCGTGACTTTGGCGGCCGCCACATCGCCGGGTGTCGGCAGCAGATCGGCGATCCAGACGTGCGTGGGGCCGTAACCCTCGTAGCCTTCGCCCTGATCCTCACGCACCACGCGGACATCGTTGCGCCGCTCGTCGTCGCTGCGCGGGTCGAGCCCCTCGTCGGCCACGAACGCCAGCCGACGACCGTCGGGCGAGAACGACACGCGACCGTAGAACTTGTCCGTGATCACTCGGCCATACGGTTTCGACTTGCCCGCCAGCGGCACGGCCGGGCCACCGTTCACCGGCAGCAACCACAGGTCCGTGGCGACGTCGGAGTACAACGGCACGGGACTCACGGCCGGGGTGCCATCGGCAAACGGACGTGTCGAGTGGAACACAATCCACCGGCCATCCGGCGAGAGCTGCGGACTGAACCCGTCGGGCTCGCCAGCTTCGAGCGGTCGCGGTGGGCCCGAGTCGTCGACACGCCACAACGATTGGCGTACTCTGCGGCTCGCGGCATCGGCCCGCATGCGGCAGTAAATCGCACTGCGGCCATCGGCCAAGGTGATCGCATCGGCGGCGATGTCGGTCGCGTAGAGATCCTCGATCTGCGGCGGCGATGGTTCTTTGGCCGCGACACATGTCGGCAGCGCGATGACGAGCGCGAGCCAGAACAGACATTGTCGTATCAAGCAATTCGCGGTTTGCGTCGTAGCCGAACACGCCCGAGTTCGGGATCGTTGCAGTTGGAAAAGGCCCGAACACTGGCGAGTTCGGCTACGAGAAACGAAGACACGATTAAAGTCACTCACGCGAGGATTCCTTTCACAAGTCGGCCGTGCACATCGGTCAAACGATAGTCGCGGCCTTGCAGTCGGAACGTGAGCCGCTCATGGTCGAGCCCCAGCAGATGCAGCAGCGTAGCGTTGAGATCGTGTACATGCACCGGGTCGGCGGCGACGTTGAAGCCGAGGTCATCCGAGCTGCCGTGAGTATGCCCTCCTTTCACGCCGCCGCCTGCGAGCCACATCGAGAAGCAGCGGTTGTGATGATCGCGGCCGTCGTTGCCCCCTTGCACCATCGGCGTGCGGCCGAACTCACCGCTCCACACGACGAGCGTATCGTCGAGCAGACCCAAGCGTTTCAGATCGCTCACCAGCGCCGCGCTCGCTTGATCGGTATCGCCGGCGTTCTTCTTGATCTGTTGCGTCAGGTTCGCGTGTTGATCCCAGGCTTCGTGAAAGAGCTGCACGAAGCGCACGCCTCGTTCGAGCAGCCGCCGCGCCAAGAGACAGTTGCGGGCATACGTCGACTCTTTGATGTCTTTGATGCCGTACTCGTCGAGCACGCTTTGCGGCTCTTTGGCCAAGTCCATCAACTCGGGAGCGCTGGTCTGCAAGCGATACGCGAGTTCGTAGCTCTGGATGCGGGCCGACACCTCGGGATCGCCCAAGTCGGCGAGCGCGAGTTCATTGAGCCGCCGCAGACCGTCGAGCGTTTGCCGCTGGGCCGTGTCGTCGATCCCCGTGGGGTTCGAGAGATACAACACCGGATCGCCACTGCTGCGGAACGGGACACCGCCATACGCCGTGGGCAAAAAGCCGCAGCCATAGTTGCTCGCGCCGCCGCTCGTCCCCTTGGCACTGGTGAGCACGACATAGCCGGGCAGATCGTCGCTCTCGCTGCCCAGCCCGTAGAGCGTCCACGCGCCGAAACTCGGTCGGCCGAACTGCTGCGTGCCCGTGTTCATCAGAATCTGCCCGGGGGCGTGATTCACGGCGTCGGTTTGCATCGACCGGATCAAGCAGATGTCGTCGGCCAAGCGAGCGGTGTGAGGCAACAGCTCGCTGAGCTCGAGCCCCGACTGGCCATGCTTTTGGAACTTGTACTTCGGCCCGAGCAACGCCGAGTTCGGCTTGATGAACGCCGCGCGATAATCCTTGAGCAACTCGGCAGGCGGCAGTTGACCGCTACGCTTGGACAGCTCGGGTTTGTAGTCGTACAGTTCCAGGTGACTCGGCGCTCCGGCGTGGAACAGGTAGACGACGCGTTTCGCTTTGCCGGCAAAGTGCGGCGAGCGCGGCGCGAGCGGCGACTTGGCCGGTGTCGTTGGTGCAGCCGTTGCATCGCGATTGGCCAGCGACGCTAGCGCGATCGAGCCCAAGCCCACACCGCAGTCACGGAGAAACCAGCGTCGAGATACGTCGTCCATAAAGTGCCTATGTGTTTACTACTGGTAGGGTGGGTCGAGCGGAGCGAGGGCCACGCGGTGGGACGCCAAATGACGAATGTCGAAATTCAAATGCCGAAAGAATGACGAAGCACCAATGACGAAGGCCTGCGGGTTATTCGTCATTCGTGCTTAGGCCTTCGACATTCTTTCGAAATTTGAATTTCGGCATTCGTCATTCTCCCCGCGTGGGCCTCGCTACGCTCGACCCACCCTACTAATTTTTTGTCAGCGTTTCATCCAAGTTCAACAACACGCGTGCGGCGAGGGTCCAGGCCGCGGCGTCTTGAGGCGTGCAACCGTCGGGCAGCGGCGGGAGTTTCGTCGCGTCGCCGGTCGTAATCTCGCGCACACTCAACCAACCGTCGGCCACACGTTTGCGTTGCTCGGCAAGCAGCGTCAGACTCGCATCGCGCTCGGCCGGCTTGATCGCGCGGCCCGTGCACAGCCGAAACGCATACGCGATCCGGGCCGGGTCGTCGGCGCCACCTTCTTTGAGCACCCGCAGGGCGAGCGCTCGGGCCGACTCGACGAACACCGGCTCGTTGAGCGACACCAGCGCGGCGAGCGGCGTGTTCGAACGCGGTCGACGGGCACAGGCAAAGTCCGCGTTGGGAGCGTCGAACGTCGTCAACACCGGGTCGGGCATCGAGCGTTTGCGGAATACGTACAACGCGCGACGATAGCGCTCAGGCCCCTCGGCTGCGATCCAGTACGTCGGCTTGAAATAGTTGTAGTCGAGCATGCTTTGCGGCACCGGCGGAAAGATACTCGGCCCGCCGACTTTGGGTGTGAGCAGACCCGAGAGCCCCAGCGCCATGTCACGCACGACTTCGGCTTCGACTCGGAACCGAGGTCCACGCGCGAGCAGCCGATTGCGCGGGTCACGTTCGAGCAGCGCGGGCGTGACGACCGAGCTTTGCTGATAGGTGGCGCTCGTGATGATCGTGCGAATCAATTGCTTGTGACTCCACGCTTGATCCATGAACTCGACCGACAGCCAATCGAGCAGCTCGGGATAATCGGGGATCGGCGCGCGAGTGCCGAAGTCCTCGGCCGTTTCGACCAGCCCCACGCCAAACATCGCCTGCCACACGCGATTCACTGCCACTCGGGCCGTCAACGGCGAACGTCGATCGGCCAACCAGCGCGCGAAGTCGAGCCGCGTCGGTGGCGCGGATTGATGACTCGCCAGTGAATGCAACGCCGCGGGGACATGCGGCGCGACCGCTTCTTTCGGCCGTGTCCAGACACCACGATCGAGCCGGAACGTCGTTCGCGTGTCCTCGGCGCTCCGCTCGGCGACATGCAGCACCGAGGTTTTCGCCTCGGGATATTGTTTCCACAGCGCCTCGATCTGGTCGTTGAGCGGTTTCAACTCGGGCACGGTCTGTCGCCAAGCGGCGAAGATCTCGGCCGACTGGGCGGCGGTCCGCTGCTTGAGCGGCGTTTGCATGGCAAGCATTGCGGCATACGCAATCGGCTCGGCCTGGGCCGCGGCGGATTGAGTTAGCGAGACCCGAAAGCGGCCGACCATCACGTTCTTCGGGCCGTTGTCGTCGCCGCCGTGATTCGTGCGGAGCGAGATCTTGAGCTTCGTGCCGGGCGGCAAGTCGAGCGGCTTCTCAAAGTGCGCCACCGCCACCGACTCGGCGTTGCGACGGCCCGGCCCACGATCGGCTCGCCACGCAGTCTCGTCCTTGCCGTCGACCAGCATCGCCACCGGGCCACACGTGCGCTTGCCATCTTTATCGCGCGACTTGTTGCCCCATTCCGCTTCGAGCGGATGCGCGGGCTCGGCAAAGTCGGCCGTCGCGCCGATCAGCTTCAGCTTCTCCCATTTCTTCTCGCCGGGCTGCTGCTGCTCGACGATCAACTCGGTCAGCGCCCAGGTTCCCTTGAAACTCCGGCCCGGGCCATCGAACGGCAGATCGCCGTGGCGCAGAATCTCGAGCTTCACGCCAGCAACACCGGCCAGCGGCGGCTCGGCGATCATGTACACGTCACCGAAAATCGTCTTGTGACCCAGCGTGAGAATCGACTTGTCGGCGAGCATCGTCGGGTGATTCAACTCGCTCGACGAATGCAGGTCCTCGGCCTCGACGACTTGCCACGTGACACCGGCCTGCCGTTGCTGCACCTGCGATTCCCATTCGGCCAGCCGTGTCGACCAATCAGGCAACTGACGCTTGATCTGCTCGTGGAGCTTCTCGATGCCTTGGTTGATCGACGCGATTTTGGCGAGTTGCTCGGGCGAGTAGACCCACGATTGGGCTTCGTAGGTGTTGTTCAAAAAGGCGAACAGCCCATAGTATTCGGTCTGGGTCAACGGATCGAACTTGTGCGTGTGACACTGGCCGCATTGCAACGAGAGGCCGAGCACCGCCTTGCCCAAGCAATCGATGCGATCGAACATCGAGTCCATGCGGAACTCCTCGGGCACGATCGCTCCTTCTTCGTTGATCATGCCATTGCGCAGAAAGCCGGTGGCAACGAGCAGGTCTTGGCGCTCGGCAGTGACCGTGCCCGAGGGAGAGCGTTGATCGGCCCGCGCGAGCAGGTCACCGGCGATCTGGTGCGTGATGAACTCGTCATACGGCAGATCGCGATTGAAGGCGGCGATGACCCAGTCGCGCCAGGCCCATTGGTCGCGCGGCAGGTCTTTCTCGTAGCCGTTGCTGTCGGCATAGCGGGCGGCGTCGAGCCAGTGACGGGCCCATTTCTCGCCAAAATGCTCGCTGGCCAGCAACCGATCGACGAGCGCTCGCACAGCTTGCGGCTGATCGTGTTGGGCGGCGGCGACAAACGCGGCGGTCTCGGCAGGCGACGGTGGCAGGCCGATGACGTCGAGATAAATCCGGCGGCACAACACCTCGGGCGGAGCCGGTGGCGAGGGTTGCAAACCTGCCCGCTGCAAGCGAGCTGCGACGAACGCATCGATCGCCTGACTGTTTTTCGCGGGGACCGTCGGTCGCTGGGGCGTCTCAAACGACCAGTGGCCTGCATACGCTGCGCCGTCGTTGAGCCATTGCTCGAGCGCTTTCACTTCGGCCGGCGTGAGTCGTTTCTTCACGCTCGGCGGCGGCATCATCGTGCTGGGGTCGGTCGCCGTGATGCGTTTGAACAACTCGCTTTGCGCGGCGCTACCCGCCACGATCGCCGTCGCACCGGACTCGAGCTTGGCGGTGGCCGATTCGCGCAGATCGAGTCGCAGGCCCGCCTCGCGGCTCTTGTCGTCCAAGCCGTGGCAATGAAAGCAATGCTCGACCAAGATCGGTCGCACATCGCGTTGAAAATCGAGCGGAGCCGCGAACAACGGCGCTCCGCAAAGCAGGACGATAATGGCGATCCAAGCGCGAGTAGCAAACATGTCGCAGGCGGGGGTTGCGAGGAAGGCGGTCTGGCGACGAGAGCAGACTTTATCTTACTTGGCCGCGGGGTAAAATGCATGCATTCGGTTTCGCAGTTAGCTTGATCGGGTCACAAGATATATCGCCGAAACCGCCGGAATTGATATGCTATGTGCGGGTGCGGTATTCTGTGCGGGCCGATCATCCACATTCTCGGTGCTGACCTAGCGCCTAAAGTTGGATTGGCAATCGAAGTCAGATCGGGACAGCCGGGCGAGCCCAAGGTCGGAGATCACTTGCCATGAATGAAACCCAGCAAGAGGCGCTCAAAGTCTTGGGAGAGATTCTGGCTCTCGCGCCCGATCTTCGCCGCGGACAACTGATGGCGCATATCGGCTTTCTCGGCGAGTCGCACATCGATCGAGGACTGGGATACATGGATGACGACGAATTGATCGCCGTGATGTTTCGACATAAAGGCGAACTGCTTGCGCGGCTGTCGGGTACGACTCATCCTGCGCTGCCGCCAACGGGCACGGCAGTTTCACTTTCGGGCACGTCCACGCTGCCGTCAATCACGGGGCCCTAACGTCCAATGATCGTTACCGCAGCACGCAATCGGGAAGTTAATGTTATGCCAGCGAGACCTGGTTGCGCAACGGCCTGCAGTGAGTTGTTCAACTGCAATAGGGTTCGCGGCACCCTTTATGCCCCCAAAAAAATCCATGACTAATGGAGTACCATCGCATGTCGCAGAACGGGTATACTTGGCTATGGCAACCGGGGATTTCGCCATCAAATTGCTCGACGGTGGGGAGGTAGGTGCGTTAAGGACGTTTTTCAGAAAGAACTCTGGAAATCTGCAGAATTACTCTGGCTATCAGTGTGCGATCTTAAAAAATATACGAACATCACCATTATACGTTAGGATGACATTGCCGTGGACGGTGCGTTTTTGGATCTTACTTGCGCTTGCTGTGGATATAAGACGGTTCACCAAGAATTCGACGGTTGCTCGCTTTGCAATTGGGAGTGGGACGATGCTGAAGTCAGCCACCCTAGCGATATGGCCGGCGCTAATGGCAAACCACTGTTCGAATCTCAACGCATTTGGAAAGAGTTTCTTGACTCCGGTGGGGCACGTAAGCCCCCAAGGTCTTTGTTTAGGCTGCCTCGGCCTGAAGACGTCAAGGATCCCGATTGGGAACCCTTCGTGGCCTTGCCCTATTCATTTTACATCAACGGGCGAACGAAGTATCATGAGCTGTTGTTTGCATTGAAAAACAATCTTCCTGCTGATCGCGCATGTAAACCCGCAAGCGATGGCTAACATAGGATGGCGAAAAAGGTGCCATTCGTTCCTGACACCTTTGTCCCTCCGCGGCACATTTCCGCCCTCGCCAGTTCTTCTTCACGTCAATGCACTATACAATCAAAGATGCCTTAACCTTTACCGCAATTGCATGCATTGCCTTTGCCACTTCTGGTCGCTGCATCGTGATTGCCTTACGGATTCCGCTAGAACAAAGTCGGGTTTTGCAAGGATTTGGGTTGTATATTGTGGTGGTGTTACTGTCTATGTGTGTTGTGCGGCGGATCGCAAGTGTAACTATAGCCGCCTTTTGTAGCCTCCTCGTTGGCTATGCGTTCATGGTGATGTTTTATTCAGTCTCCACTGGGATTCCAATCAAGTGGTTCATTTTTTCTGGAGGTAGCTAGCGACTCGTCTGTCCCTGACGCGTAGGGAAAACGTATCGGGCAAGCGAGGAAAAGGTGCAGCGACGAGACGTTGGCAGGAACCGATTCCGGACGTTTTTTCTGTGCGAGATTCGCTTGCTCACCGACCGGCGATCAATTCTTCAGGAGTGATGCCAATATCGCTAGCAATCTTTCGCAACAGCGTGGGTGAATGTCACGTCCGGAATGGACCGGAACCGTCGTTCCACGCCCGTCAGCGTGACGAAACTGTTTGTGCGAACCGCGTTGACGCACTTCAACAAAGCCCAAGACTACAAGGCATCTGATCACTTCTTGCGGCTTAAGGACCGGCAGTTTCGGCATGATCAGTCTACCGATACTTGTTCCGTGCCCACAAACTCCGACTCGTGAATAGGCTCGCCGTCCTCGAGCAACATGCTAATCACTTCCGACAAATTGTGCCGCAGTTCGTCCACGGTCTCGCCTTGCGAATGAGCGCCGGGAAGGCCGGGCACATAGCCGACGTAAAGGCCCGTGTCGGCACAATGCTCAATCACCGCGGTAAACGTTCGCATCGTGACAACTCCCCGAATCAG
The DNA here is from genome assembly GCA_016794255.1 of Planctomycetaceae bacterium. Classification (GTDB taxonomy): domain Bacteria; phylum Planctomycetota; class Planctomycetia; order Pirellulales; family PNKZ01; genus JAEUIL01. The sequence continues at coordinate 20,276 of JAEUIL010000741.1, forward strand.
GTTGATTCACGTCTCGATCATCAAGGCGCGAAACCGCCAGCGAGCTACGTGGCCGTCCTAGATCACTTCGCCCTTCCACCGCACAAACGCCTCCATCGCGTAATACTCGGCCAGCCCGATGGCGTTGTACTCGTCGGCCGTGTTGCGATTGCGATCCACGGCCCGCTGCCAGAACTCGCGGGCGTCGCTGCCGGGGAACAATGCGCGATCCTTTTGCGACTCGTGCCGGAAGATCGCGGCCTTCTTCGTCTCGACGTCGCGCGGGCTGAGCGGCACGGCGATCTCGATCTCGTCGAGCGGATACTCTTGCCACGCGCCACGATACAACATCGCCTCGGGCCGGCTGCCGGTGTCGGCCTCGAGCTCGCGCAGCGCTTGAAAGATCGCCTCGGCACACACACGATGCGTGCCATGTGGATCGCTCAGATCACCGGCGATGTACACCTGATGCGGCTGCACACGATCGAGCAACTCGCGAATGATCTTCACGTCGTCGGGGCCCCACGGATTCTTGGCAATCGTGCCCGTGCGATAGAACGGCAGATCGAGGAAGTGCAGATGCTCTTCCTTGCAACCGGCGACGATCGCCCCGGCTTTCGCCTCGGCCCAACGAATCAGCGCTTTGATCTTCAAGACGGTGTCGCTGTCGGGTTCGCCCGGCCGTTTGCAGGCCAAGGCGGTATGCACGTCGCTTTCAACCTGCCGCGTGCGTTCCGATTCGAGGCCGAAGATGCGGTTGTACTCGGTGACAAAGTCGGCGAACTGCTGCGCATCGTGATCGAAGACCGCGATGTTGCCGCTGGTCATGTAGGCGACATGCACCTCGTGCTTGTCTTCGACCAAGCGGATCAGCGCGCCCCCCATGCTGATCACGTCGTCGTCGGGATGCGGGCTGAAACAGATGACCCGTTTCGAGTCGCGACCGCCGGGATGATAGTCGATCGTCTCTTGCATCCAACGGAAGACACGATGCGCCAGGGCGTCGGCCGGTCCGTGCTCGCGCAGCAGTTGGTGCAAGTTGTGTTCGAGAAAATCGTTCGCATCGAGCTTGAGCAGGGCCTTCTTCGTTTGCCGCGAAAGCCACAGCACGGCCCGTTTGATCATGCGGTCGTCGAACGTGATGTTGCCCAGGACCCAGGGGGTGCAGACGCTGGTCAGCTTCGAGGCGCTGGCGGTATCGACATACACGCTCGCATCGCCATGTTCGCGCAGGAACGTCGCCGGCACGCGCTCCGAGACCGGCCCTTCGCACAGGTCCTTGATGATTTTCGCCTTGTGCTCGCCCAGCGCGATCAGGATGATCTTCCGCGCCTGCAAGATCGAGCCCAAGCCCATGGTCAGCGCCTGAGGCGGCACGTTCTCTTCGCTGAAGAAGTCGGCCGAAGCGTCGCGGCGGGTCACTGGATCGAGCGTGACCAAACGCGTGCGGCTATCGCGCGAGCTGAACGGCTCGTTGAACCCGATATGACCGTTGCGGCCGATGCCGAGCAGTTGCAGATCGATGCCGCCGGCACGCTCGATGTTCGCTTCGTATTGGCGACAGTAATCGTCGACCTGATCGGGCGGCACATTGCCGAGCGGGATGTGGATGTTCTTGGGCTGGATGTTCACATGCTGGAAAAAGTTCTCATGCATCCAGCGATGGTAGCTCTGCAACTGCTCGGGCTGCAGGCCGTAGTATTCGTCGAGATTGAACGTGATGACGCCGCTGAAGTCGAGACCCTCTTCGCGATGCATCCGGGCCAGCTCGCGATAGACGCCGATGGGCGTCGAACCGGTCGGCAGCCCGAGCACGGCGTGTTGACCGAAGCTGTTGCGCTCGCGGATCAGACTGGCGATGGTGTTCGCCACGTGCCGCGCGAGATCGATGTTGGTTTCAAAGACGTAGCAAGGCAGCCGCACGCCCGAGATCATGCGCGCGGCGGGAGTTTGGTGCGTGGCAGACAGAAATGGCATGGAGCAACGTCGGGGTAAGAGCTCAAGAAGCTGTGGCAGCAGCAAGCTCTATGATGGCATGCGAGTGCGGAATAAACGAGCGGCGCGAAAACATCGCGAGCCGGGCGACATGCTCTTCCGTAGGACGGGTCTACCGGCCCGTCCATGAAGTTTGAAAGGGCATGGACGGGACTGGAGACCCGTCCTACGGACGAGTGAACGAATCGGCCTGTTTCCAACGCAACTACCGCTCTCGCAAGCGTTTCCGTCACGCCATCGCCGCTTGACCGAGCACTTTGCGGAGGGCGGTGATCGCGACTTCGCCGAATGACCGGGGCGGAATCTGCCAAATGTGTGGGTTCATCAACTCGACCGACACGCAGCCCGCGTAACCGATCTGCCGCAAGGTTTGCACGAACGGCTCGAGTTGAAAATCGCCATCGCCTGGCAGGATGCGGTCGGCGTCGGTCGCCATTTCGCGCGGCACGCCGGAGAGGTCCGACAGTTGCACATGGAACAAGTTGTCGGGCGACAACCAGGCGAGGTCTTCAAACTTGCTGGGCCCGACGTAGTAATGAAACAAATCGAAGCACAGTCCCAAATGGGGCGAATCGACCT
>JAEUIL010000779.1 GCA_016794255.1 Planctomycetaceae bacterium
CGATTGATAGCCGTCGCTCGATGCCCGAGCCGGGTCGGGATGGACTTCGAGGATCAACCCATCGGCACCGGCTGCGACCGAAGCGGCGGACATCTGCGGCACGAGATACGTGTGGCCCGTGCCATGGCTGGGATCGACGACCACGGGCAGATGCGTTTTCGCATGCAGATACGGCACCGATGCCAGCGGCAACGTGAAACGAGTATGCGACTCGAACGTGCGAATACCCCGCTCGCAGAGCATCACGTTTGGATTGCCCGCATCAAGGATGTACTCGGCGGCGAGCAAGAACTCGTCCATCGTGGCACTCGGGCCGCGCTTGAGCAGCACCGGCAGCGGTGTCTTGCCGACCGCTTCAAGCAAGCGATAGTTTTGCATGTTGCGAGCGCCGATCTGAAGCACATCGGCATACTTGGCCACGAGCGCCACATCTTCGGTGGCCAGAACTTCGGTCACGATCGCTAGGCCCGTGGCATCGCGCGCTGCCGCCAGCAACTTGAGGCCATCTTCCTTCATGCCCTGGAACGCGTAGGGGCTCGTGCGCGGCTTGTAGGCACCACCGCGCAGCGCGGTCGCGCCGGCTTCTTTGATCGCGATGGCCGTGGAGAGAATTTGCTCTTCGCTCTCGACCGAACACGGCCCGGCGATCACCGCGACGCGTGAGCCACCAATCTTGAGACTCTTCGCCTTAATCTGCGAGGTCTCTTGTTTCACCTCGCGACTGGCAAGCTTGTACGGTGCCAGGATCGGCAGCACCTGCGCCACGCCGGGACCACTTTCGAGCAGTTCCTTAAGTCCGTCGCGCTCGGGTCCCACCGCGGCTACGACGGTCCGTTCGACGCCATAGAGCACATGGGCCTTGAAGCCGAGCCCCTCGACACGCTGCACCATGGCGTTGATCTCGTCGGTCGTCGTGTCTTTGCGCATCACGATAATCACGGCTGTTTCTCCTTCTGGCAGACGGGTTGGAATGCGAACCGTGCTCGCGGCGGCGATGCGGCGGTCCCCGGTAATGTATCCGTTAACGACTCGTTGGTTTAACGTCACTCGGCTTTCCGACGGCGGTAGTTACCCGTCAGGAAGCTGAGTTTGGTGGGGCTGTGGACATAAAAAAACCCCGAGAACCAATCCGGTCCTCGGGGCTGTACTGTTCGTTGATTCACGCGCGGAACTTAGTTGCCTCCGAAGCCGGTGACCGGCCAGGTAAAATAAAATCGAAAGGCAAAAGCCGTACGCGTGGTGAGGTTCATAACGTGATTGTGACTGTGAATGTCTTTAGTGACAAGAGCGGAGTGGGTGGGTCACGACGCTCCGGCAGCCAGCCGCAGTTTTTCTCGGGCGCGACTCAAGTGCGAGCCGATCGTGTTCTCGGGCAAACCAGTCGCCGCGGCGATTTCGTGATAGCTCTTTCCCTCGAGGTGAAACAGCTGCACGACCTTGGCTTGATCGCCGTCCAAGAGTTGCAACAAACGCTGCACTTCGTCGCGATCGCTGATGCGCTGTTCGACAGAAGTCTGGGGGTCGACCGCGTCGGCCGGCATGAGCCGCGACAGATTCTTGCGACCGAGAATCTCGCGGACCACGATCCGCCGCGCAACCACGGCAAGATACGTCGCCAAGCTGCACTGACCGCGGAAGTTGCGGAGCAGCGCGAGATTGTCTTTCAGAATCGCCAAGAAGACTTCGGCGACGAGATCTTCGCGATCTTGATCGCCGAGGCGGATCGAGCGGGCCTTGGCCGTGTGATTGGTGACATGGATCACGAGCCCCATGAATCGATCGACGAACTCGTCCCAGGCGTGCGGCTGCGAAGCCAAACACCGTTCTAACAAACTGCGATCGATTTCCAGCAGGGCCACGACACCAACCTCGTTTGCCGCCGACTTTGGGGGCGAATCCGTGCCTGCACGTTCTCAGCGGGCTGACATCGACAGGATGTCCACCCGGCACTCGCGAGATCCTACAAGCTTATGGTTTTCAGCGATTCCGGTCGAAGCAAGCAATCCGCCAATCGGCCGCTAATCGTTCTAAAATCATGACAGCTCGCGGACATCAATAGTTCGATTCTAAGCAGCCAAGGTTGGATGCGACAAGCTAGAAGTGGGAGAAATGGCACCGAGCGTGGTAGCACTCCCCGGAAAAATCGGCCCAAATCGACCTGATTGGCGCAAAATGACTGAAGCCCCCCGCGTAGATTGCCGAACCGATCCAAGTGTCGTCACGTGCGAGACTTGACACTTCGCAGCCCGAGGTGTTGAATGACCCGCAGCGACGACCCAAATTGCGTCGGCCGAGGTGTTTTCGCGGTCGATGTGGCTCGAAATGGCCCCGAATCGGGGTGCGATCGGGCCAGCGTCGCATGGGTGTCAACTATGGTCCTGTGGGGCCGGCGGGGTGACTGATCCCGCGGGAAGTGCTCACAGGAATACGTCAGCGGTTGCCCGGTAGATCGGGGGACCACGAAAGGAGATTCGCTTCAATGGCTCACGTCGTTGCGGAACCGTGTTTTGCATGCAAGTACACCGACTGCGTGGTCGTTTGCCCGGTCGAGTGCTTCTACGAAGGCGAGAAGATGGTCTACATCCATCCGGATGAGTGCATCGACTGCGAAGCGTGTGTCCCCGAGTGTCCGGTTGAAGCGATCTTCCACCTCGACAATCTGCCCGAGGAATGGAAAGACTTTGCGGCTTTGAATGCCGAGATGGCTCCGCAATGCCCGGTGATCACCGAGAAGAAAGATCCGCTCGTCGGCGAGTAAGCTCGTTCCGAGCCTGCCCATACAACACGAGCTGTGAGTCGACGGGATCGGCTCACAGCTCGTGATTTTCTTTTTCGTCCAAGTTGTACGCGGGGGACGCCGCTGCCTTTTTCCCCGCATGGTTCGTGCGCTATTTGGTTTCCATCGCCTCGATAGTGAACTCGGATAGCGTGGCTCCGGCGATCACGCCGCTGACCAAACCACAGATGCCGCCAATCCCGATCCCAAACGGACCGGCGATCGCGCCGAGGACGGCACCGGAACACAGCCCGCACAGGCCGCCGAGTCCCATGCCGGCTACATAGCCAGCGGTCTCGAGGTGGGTTTTCCGCCGTTCACGGTTGTGCGGCGAAGAATGCATCGCTGTCGACATGGAAGAACTCCCTACGTTTGCCGCGAGGGATCGAGAATTCGATCGGGTCCCGCGTGGTGCAGACGCTGCCAGCCCCGGGTGGAGCACGATTGCGATCGCAATCACGAACAGCGCCACGAATGTGGAAATAGACAAGCGGATCGTGTCTGATCCGGAACGGCAGACCGAAGTGCAAATCGAGCGCCAATCGGCATTCGTCGCATCTCGACCGTCTGCTTTAATTGTTCCGCGTGGCGCCGGAAAACCAATCAAGAAAGCGACGCCCTGCGCGGGAATCGCCCAATTTAGGAACTTCTCCTACTAAAGACACCCAACCGTTCCGGTCTCGAAGCCGGTCACAGCTTGCAGTCTGACCAAAGCACCCGACTTGCTTGAAGTGCGCGCCGCGGGCGATCACACTGACCGCATCGCCGCCCCCCTGCCCTGCTCCTTCGTGGGTTAAAACTCATGTACACCGTTGCTCGCCGCCTGGGATTGCTGTTGGCCGTGATCGTGTCGTTGATGGTTATCGTCAACACCAGCCCGGCTGCGGATCGGCCCAACATCGTCCTGATCATCTCCGACGATCAAGCGTGGAACGACTACGGCTTCATGGGTCACGAGCACATCCAGACGCCGCGACTCGACCAACTGTCCAAGCAGGGGCTCACGTTTCGCCGCGGCTATGTGCCATGTAGTTTGTGCCGCGCCAGCCTGATGGCCATGTTCACGGGCCTGTACCCGCATCAAAACGGCATCACCAGCAACGATCCTCCCGCGCCTGCCGCGGCGAACGGCAAACAACGCGGTCGCGGGCCGCAGTTCGCCAAGCTGCGCGAGGAAATGAACCAGTACGTGACGAAGTCGCCGACGTTGGCGCGCGTGTTGGGCGAGCATGGCTATATGAGTCTGCAAACCGGCAAGTGGTGGGAAGGTCACTGGCGCAACGGCGGCTTCACGCACGGCATGACCCAAGGCGAGCGGCACGGTGACGCGGGGCTCGACATCGGCCGCAAGACGATGCAGCCCGTGTTCGACTTCATCAACGAATCGCAGCAGGCCGGTAAGCCGTTCTTTGTGTGGTACGCGCCGATGCTGCCGCACTCGCCGCACAATCCGCCTGAGCGACTGCTCAACAAGTATCGCAGCGTCGCGCCGTCGGATTCGGTTGCCAAGTATTGGGCGTGTGTCGAGTGGTTCGACGAAGGTTGCGGGCAACTGCTCGATCATCTCGCCGAGCGCAAACTGAGCGACAACACCATCGTCGCTTATGTCACCGACAACGGCTGGCTGCAAGACCCGACCGCTGACAAGTACGCCGTGAAATCGAAGCAATCGCAATACGACGGCGGTCTTCGCACGCCGATCATGATTCGCTGGCCGGGCAAGATCGCGCCGCAAACGAGTGAAGCGCTTGCGATGAGCATCGATCTCATGCCGACGTTGTTGCACGCCGCGAACATCACGCCCCCCGCGGGTTTGCCCGGCATCAACCTGCTCGATCCCGCCGCGGTCGCCGCTCGCAAGACGATTTACGGCGAGTGTTTCACGCACAACGCCGTCGATCTGCACAAGCCCGCGACGAGCCTCAAGTGGCGGTGGTGCATCGATGGTCAGCTGAAACTCATCGTGCCCGAGACCGCGAACGTGCCGGGCGAAGTGGTCGAACTGTACGACCTCGCCGCCGATCCCTGGGAGCGGATGAATTTGGCCGCCGAGCGGAGCGCCGAGGTGAATCGGCTGCAAAAACTGCTCGACGCGTGGTGGCCGGGCAAATAATCGCTGATCCGCAGATCGATCCTCGCGCGTGTGCCCTGCGTTACCGCGGATAGTCGGCACCGGTCAGACTGTTGAGCACCGACTGCTGCCAGTCGCGCAGTTGCTGTTGCAGCTTGGCCGCCACGTCGGGCTGGCGCTCGACAAGGTTCGTTTTCTCAGCGGGATCGTCCGCCAGATTGAACAGTTCGCGTTTGTCGCCGCCGCGCTTCTTGGCTTCGTGAACCACATACTTGTACTGCCCGGCGATGATCGCTCGCGGGCCGAGATAATCGGCGTCGGTGATCGCAGGATGGTGAAAGTTCGTGAAGTCGCGGGTCGCTTTGCCTCCCATCTTCTTTACCAACGGCGTGGTACCTTCCTGCAACTGGGGATCGATCCAGGGACGGAGTCGCGAACTTCTGAGCCGCTCGGTCTCATAGCACCAGAAGTACAGCGGCTGGGGACGCTCGCTCATCTGATTGTCGAGCACCGGCGTCAAATCAATCCCGTCAATCGGGCGATCCGGCAGCGGTTGCTGCGTGAGCGCACACAATGTCGGCAGCAGATCGCTGGTCGTAGCGCGAACGGTGGTCATACGCGGTTGCGGAACTCGCGCGGGCCACTCGATCAAGCCTGGCACCAGAATACCCCCTTCGTACACTTCCGCCTTTACGCCACGATGCGGAAAGCCGAGCGCACCGTCGGCCGAGGTGCCGTTGTCGCCGCAGTAGAACAGCAACGTGTTATCACGCAGCTTTTGGTCGACTAAATGCTCACGCAATTGACCAATGGCGCGGTCCATCGCTGTGATCTCGGCATAGCGCTCGCGCAGCACGTCTCCCTTCGGTCGCTTGGTCGGCCCACCGGTTTCGTTCGATGTCAAACCGACTTGCTTGTCGTTGTACTTCGCGGGCAGATCGTCGTATAGCGCGAGGTCCTGGGGCAATCCGCTGTACGGCTCATGGGGCGAGCCGAACCAGACGATCACAAAGAATGGTTGATTCGCCTGTCGGGCGCGATCGATGAACTGCACCGCCTCGTGAATCACCACCGCCGAACTTTCACCACGAATCACCTCGGGCGGAGCGCCGTTGCGCGACAACGACGGATTCAGTTCGAAGAAATTGTCGTGCGAGACCCATTCGTCGAAACCCATCGCGCCGGGATTGGTGGGCGAGCCCGCCTTGACGGCACCGACGTGCCATTTGCCAAAGTGACCGCAACGATAGCCGGCCTTGCGCAGCAGGTGCGCCACGCTGATTTCCTCGGGCCGCAACGACCAACCCGGCGCGAACGTGCCGCAACGATTTGGATGTCGGCCTGTCAAAAAACTGGCTCGGGTTGGGGAGCAGCTCGGATGTGCGGCGTAGAAGCGATCGAAACGCAGGCCGGTTGCCGCGATCTGATCGAGCACGGGCGTCTTGACGTGTGGATGACCGTTGTAGCCGGTCTCTTCCCAGCCGTGATCGTCACCCATCATCAGCACGATGTTCGGCGGCGCAGCAGCCGCGGCGAAGTGAGTATTAAGCAGAACTGCGAGCACACAGCCGAGCAGGATTCGCAACATGGGAGCGAGTTCGCGGAGAACGATGTTTGAGAAGCGCGACGGTTCTGCATGACAGTACCGTGTGCCGCGCCGAGTTGCGAGCATTTTTCGAGCCACGCCGCGCACGGGTCCGTCACGTCGCATTACAAATTCGCTTCCCCCATGCTCGCCGACTATGATACGGCTGCCTAACGATGCCCCCTGCCCTCCCCTGCCCCGATACGTGCCTCGATGAAACTCTTCGTTCCGCTCATCGCTTTGGTTTTGCTGGCGACGCGAATTTTCGCGGCCGATCCCGTCCCGCCGTCAGCCGTGCTGCTCAAACTAGATGGCGTCGAAACCGATCCGACCACGATCGACTACGACGCCCTGCCCCGGCTCGACGGCACACACGCGGTCGTCTGTCCGGCCACGGACGAGCTCAAGTTCCAACTGCACAATTATCTGATCCATCACGACGGCAAGTACTGGTGCTTCTTCAGTCACGGGCCGGTGGTCGAAGACGTGCCAACGCAGTTTTGCAGCTACGCCACGAGCGCCGACGGCGTCACGTGGAGCGCCGCCAAGCCGGTGATGCCGCGGCCTGCCGAGCCATATGCGTACATAGCCCGTGGGCTGTGGGTGCGTGACGGCGAGTTGCTCGCTCTGGTCGCTCACTTTCGCGACAAAGGGGCGTTTGGCGTGAACAAAGAGTTGCAACTGCAAGCATTCGCATGGGACAAGGCCAGCCAAGCGTGGAAGTTCAAGGGGAAGTTGTTCGACGATGCCATCAACAACTTTGCCCCGCAACGACTTGCCAGCGGCCCGTGGCTGATGACGCGCCGCGACGCGCGGTTCAATGTGTACATGCTGCTCGGCGGCGTCAAAGCACTCGACGATTGGCAATCGTTTCCGGTCATCAAGCGATTGGAAGTTCCCAAGTTCGTGCCCGACGAGCCCTTCTGGTGGCAGTTGCCCGACGGCCGTCTGCATGCCCTGTTTCGCGACAACGGCGGTTCGAGCCGGCTGTATCAAGCGTTCAGCAGCGACGATGGCCGAACCTGGACCCGTCCGACGATTACGAACTTTCCCAACTCGTCGAGCAAGTGCTATCCGCTCCGCTTGCAGAACGGCGTCTGGGCGATGATCGGCAATGCGAATCCGAAATGGGGACGGCGCGAGCTGTATCTATCGCTGTCCGAAGATGGCCTGACGTTCAACCGCATGGCTCGGCTAAACATTCCCTCGCCCCGCGCCACGACGTTCCAGTATCCGCACGCCATCGAACACGACGGCCATCTCCTGATCGCGTTCTCGAACAAGAAAGCCGTGACCGAGACGCTCAAGGTGCCGCTGGCCGAGATCGAGAAGCTGCGTAAATCTCCGTGATGGGCCCATTCGCCCAGGGCAAGTATGGACGAGACCACAGGATCGAATAATTCGCCGCGAAACGGTTTCAATACCGTCGCACACCCGCGATTAGGCATGCTAGCGGCTTTAGGCCAACTCGATTTTCCGATTACCTAAGAGATCGTCGACCGACTGCGGTTCGCGACGTAGATAGCGATCGCGGAGTACGAGCGTCGTCCGTTCAAAGAGTAAGTAAAACACGCTCGCGATCACGAGCGAACCGGTCAGAATGAAACCGGTCTTGAGTACTCCCCGCGGCCAATGCTCGACCAGTTCGCGAAGCACAGCAAACGAGAGCGAGTGCGTCAGGTAGATGCTGTAAGAACTAATCGCGAGCAAATGAACGCCAACCAAGGCCCATCGACCGAGCCGATGCGTAGGCGACCAATCGAAATCGAGCATCACGCGGACCCAAGCTGCGTAACCGACTGCGAGCAGCGTAAACACCCATACGTTGACAGCGGGTCCACGCGACGTCCACATCGGTAGGATAGCGAGCAACACAGGAATCAGCGGCGTCAGCCACAGCATTGGTCGCCGTAACTGTGCGAACACCGCAGGCTGTTCAACTTTGACATAGGCCAGCCAAACGCCAGCAATGAGTCCTTCGCAGTGCAAATGGCTCATCCAGAACCAACCAGTCGGCAGATCGCCGATCACGTTTAGCGTAGCAAGCCGCAACGCCAGCGGCGTCAGAAATGCAACTGGTAACAGCCAGCGCAGATGGTAACGACCGCCGCATCGTTCGACGGCGCAGCCCAAGAGAGGAAACAACAGATAGAAGTGTTCTTCAACGCAGAGGCTCCAACTCGCGTTGAAGCCCACCATGCCCACAAAGTTCTGCATAAATAGCGCATAGTAACCGGCGACGGGTTCTTGGCTGTAAGAGTTCATTGCCAAGGCATAGAACCCGATCGCGACAAAGTACGGCGGCAACGTCCGCCACCAGCGAGCCTGCCAAAATTCCCACAGAGCGAACTTGTCGTCCTGCAGCGATCGGAAGTAAATGCGACCGATCAGGAATCCCGAGAGGACAAAGAACAGATCCACGCCGGTACCGAGCTCACCCAGAATCGGCAAGCCATGCAGTGATACGCCATGGCCGATGAAGACCATGGAAATCGCCAACGCACGCAACACGTCGAGCCCCAAGTTGCGTTTGCTGTATACCTTGAACAACATGATGAGACTGGTCCGTGAACCACCCGCTAACCTAACGACTTTGAAAGGTTAGTTCATCGATTGTTCGAGTCAAATCGCCCGATTCGTTAGAGTCGCTAAAGAAGGATCTCGCGCAGAGGTGACAGCGCAGGGCTCTGTACTTTCATCGACGCCCGTACCGCCCGTGGGGCGATGCTTCGGCTGGAAGAAGCCCCTCGACACCGCGTGCTATTTCTTCTCTTGTAACTGCTTGCCGATCATCGCGGGCAAGAAGTTGTTCAAGTCGGTCCAAAACGTCCCGGTGCCGGCGTAGACCAAATTGAGTTTGAGATCGATCGGCAGTCCGCTGGCAAAGACCCACAGGTTATACGCCTCGCCGGTGCCGAACGCCTCGACGGCCAACTTAAACTTGCCAGCCTGGGCTTCTTGTAACAGCTTTTGGGCATCGGCCTTGGCTTGACCTTGCAGGATCGTCGCCTCTTTCTCGAGTTCGGCGGTTTCGCGATCGAGCGTAGCGATCAGCTTGGTGGTCTCGGCCCGAATTTCCTCGGCTTGTTTTTGTCCCTCGGCCATCGCTTCGGCGACCTTCTTTTCGGTCTCGACCGTAATGCGGCTCGCTTCGAGTTCGACTTTCCGTTCGGCTTCGCGCAGATCGGCTTCGAGCTTGGCGGTCTGCTGCTCGGCCTCGCGCGTCAATTGCAATGCGACCGCGATGTTCTTGTTCTGAATCGGCACGCGTACTTCGGTCGGAATGTAAATGTGCCGCACCA
>JAEUIL010000852.1 GCA_016794255.1 Planctomycetaceae bacterium
CAAACTGGTTGCTCTCGGCAATGCCACGCAGCACCTCGGCGCTCCAGCCACGCACACGTTCATAGTATCGATTCGGAATCGGCATGAACTCGCTGGGGTTGCCGTTGGCGGTCGAGCCGAAGATCAGCCCCTCTTCGCTGATACCGAGTCCCCAGGTGTTGTTGTTCGTCGAGCGGATGAACTCCAGGTCGGTCACCTTCGGCGGATCGCTCTGCGAGAGCTTGAAGCGGAAGAAGCCTTGGCGAAACGTTTGGGCTTTCTGGCCGTTGAACTCGGGCGTGCTTTGGTTGTAGCCCTGCATGGCCCAAATCCAGTTGTCGAGCCCATACTGAAAATTGCTCACGCCGCCGTGCGTATCGCCCATGCCCCAGCCGGTGATGAGTGTCTCGCGTACATCGGCGCGGTCGTCGCCATTGGTATCCTTCAGAAAGATCGTCTGCGTGCCATCTTGCACGATTGCACCACCGCGCCAGAACGCGATCGCCGTGGGAATGCTGAGTTGCTCGGCGAAGATTGTGAAGCGATCGGCGCGGCCGTCGCCGTTGGTATCTTCGCAAATGCGGATGCGGTCGTGACCTTGGCCCGGCGGCTGCAAATCGTTCGGGTAGTCGACCGACTCGCACAACCACAGCCGACCACGTTCATCCCACGCCATCGACAACGGCTTGCCGATATCCGGCTCGGCGGCGAACAGCTCGACGTGAAAACCCTCGGGCGTGACAAAATGCTTGAGCGACTCCTCGGGCGGCAGCGGCTTTTGCAACCGAGTGACGGGCTTGTCGTTGCCGGTTCGTTTGCCCGTGGGGGAGTAGAACGGCAGATTCGCCTCGACATACTCAAACGGCTTCACGTCGGTCCGCTTCGGCTTCATTGCGGGGCGATCGGCGTACGCGGGGACGTTGATTTCATTCGCGCCACACGCCCAGCGAATGCCACGCTCGACCAGGTTTTGAAAACCCGCGTGACTCCAGGTTCGTTCGTCATGTCCCCAAGCGGTGTAAAAGACACGACCTTTGCCATGCGTCCGCACCCAGGTCCACGGCTCACGACCGGCGTCGTCAACGCGATACTCGAGCACCGTGCGATCACGTTCGTTGTGCTTCACGTGGACGTAGGTTTCGTCCCAACTCTCAAAGCTCTGAAAGTTCTTCAGCAACGGATGCGTCTTGCCGGCGTCGCTGAGTACCGTGCGAAAGACGCCCGTGCCGTGCTTTTGAAACTGAGCGCCGATGAGCGCAACCACGTCGTCGTTGTTGCGGAAACAATACGATGCACAGTGCAGCGGGATAAAACCCTTGCCGCGCGCGACATAGTCGAGCAAGGCCGTGGCTTGGTTGTCCTCGATCTTGTCGATGTTGGCGTAGACGAGCAGCCCGTCGAACTTGTCGAGCGCCGCAGGCTGCAAGGCGGTGACCAAGTCTTCGGTGTAGCTCAGATCGATGCCCCGGGCCGCAAGCACGGGGTGAATTTGATCGAAACGTCGCGCCGGCTGATGATGCCCGAGGTCACCGAGGAACAAGATGTTCAAATCGGCGGCAACGAGTGTCGACGACGAAACGAGATGCAGCGCGATCACGATCGCGCCGACCAGCAGCGTGCGCATAGTTCAATTCCCAATCAAAACAGCCACCCAAGCCGGCGGCTCTGCCGCCGAGCGTCGACGTCCCGAAAAACGACGCACTAACCGAGTGTAAACTCAGGCAAGCGCACAATCTCGCCCCCCTTGAGCGCCGACTGGTGCGCACAAATCCCCACGCAGGTCCAGTTCGCCGCGGTCACGGCGTTCGGCCGGGGATCGCGATTCTCGACGAGCGAACTCACCATCTCGTGCACCATGTGCGGATGCGAGCCGCCGTGACCACCGCCTTGAATAAACGACAGGTGCCCGGCGTCGTGGATCTCGGCCGGCAACGTGAACCGGCGGATTTGCTCGGGCAACAGGTGGGCAAAGTCGGGCACGGTCACCTTGCTCGGAATCTCGTGCTCGGGCTTCTTGGCCGTGTGCAGCACATGCTCTTCACCCTCGACCAACGTCCACTCGAAGCTCTGCTTCGTGCCGTAGACATCGAAGCTCTCGCGGTACTGTCGGGCGACATCGTACAAGAATCGCCAGATGTGAGCCGTCACGTCCGAGTCCTTCACCTTGATATGGCACGACTCGACCGCAAAGCGATTGCCGCTCTTCTTTTGAATGTCATCACGCACGGTGCCCGAGCCAAAGCAACTCACGTAGTCGGCCTTGCCGTCGAGCAAACCCAAGCACGGGCTCACCACGTGCGTTGCATAGTGCATCGGGATCATTCGTTCCCAATAGTCGGGCCAACCGTCCATGTCTTGCGGATGCGACGCGGCCAAGTGCTGAATCTTGCCCAACTCGCCCTTTTGGTACATCTCCTTGATGAACAGAAACTCGCGGCTGTAAACCACCGTCTCGGCCATCATGTACTTCAGACCGGTGCTCTTCACGGTCTCGACAATCTGTTGGCACTCCTCGATCGTCGTGGCCATCGGCACGGTGCACATCACATGCTTGCCCGCCTTCAAGGCCGCGAGCGACATCGGCGCATGGTCCGGAATCGGCGAGTTGATATGCACAAAGTCGACGTTCTTGTCCTTCAAGACATCTTCGTATTTTGTGTACCGAGTTTGCACGCCGAATTGATCGCCGACTTTGTTGAGCTTGTCGACGTTGCGCTGGCAGATTGCCGTGATCTCGGCCTGGGGGTGAGCTTGGTAGATCGGAATGAACTCGGCACCGAAGCCGAGCCCCACGAGAGCGACGCGAACCGGTTTGGACATGGCAGTAATTCGTGAGCGAGGAATAGAGGTCGGAAGTGTCACACGCAACGAGGTGCAAGGTCCGTGAGTATAACGATACTCGCGGCAGTTTTCACGCCGGTCGACACGCGGAAATCGCGCGACACGATCACTCGGCCCGGTTATATTAAGTCGCACACCGACACTTGCCGCCGACTCGTCAAATGCGACCCGAATCATGCCGCGTATCATCACCGTTGGCGCTGCCCAGAGCGGGCCGATTGCCCGTACCGAATCGCGGCGCGATGTGGTCGCTCGACGCATCGAGCAATTGCGCCAGGCTCACCGGCAAGGTTGCGATTTGGTCGTGTTTACCGAAGTGGCTCTAACGGCGTTTTTTCCGCACTGGTGGATCGAGGATGAAGCGGAGCTCGACGCGTGGTTCGAGCATCAGCTGCCGGGGCCTGATACGCAATCGCTGTTCGACGAGGCTCGGCGGCTCGGCGTGTCGTTTTACCTCGGCTATGCCGAACTGGCATACGAGCATGGCCAGAAGCATCGTTACAACAGCAGCGTGCTGATCGATAGCCAGGGTCAGATCGCGGGCAAGTACCGCAAGCTTCATTTGCCCGGCCACGTCGAGCATCGTCCGCACAATCCGTTTCAGAATCTCGAGCAACGCTATTTCGAGATCGGCAATCTACCGCTAAGCACCACGAACGTGTGTGGCGCTCAGGTCGGCATGTGCATCTGTAACGATCGTCGTTGGCCCGAAACGTATCGCGTGCTGACGCTCGCCGGAGCGGAGCTCATCGTGCTCGGCTACAACACGCCCGACCAGATTCCCGAGCATCCGGCGATGAATCACTTGGTGGATTTTCACAATCGGCTCAGCATGCAAGCGGGTGCGTATCAGAACGGCGTGTGGGTCGTTGGCGTCGCCAAAGCGGGCGTGGAAGAAGGCGTGAGCCAGATCGGTCAGTCGATGATCATCGCCCCCTCAGGCGAAGTCGTGGCGATGAGTTCCACGCGCGAGGATGAGTTGATTGTGTATCGCTGCGACCTCGACATGGTCACGTACTATCGCTCGCTGTTCAACTTTGCCAAGAATCGTCGGCCCGAGTTCTACGAGTCGCTGACGAACCGGCCGAGTTGAGTGTCTTCCCCCACCCTTCTCCCGCCGGGAGAAGGTGGCCGAAGGCCGGATGAGGGTCTTGCGCAGCTTCACAGACTCACATCGGTCATTCGCCGTTTGCCTTTCGCAGTTCCGTGCTCGACACATCATCGCGAAACTCGTGTTCGCTGACCCCGTCGCAGATTGCCCGTAGATTGGCAGGCAACGCCAGATCGTCGAGCGATTCAAACTTGCCGTTCACGTTGCGTCCGAAGACCAAGAAACGACAACCGCTGGCGACGATTTCATGGAGCGCCGCGTCGCGATTCTCGCGGCTATCGCCATAATAGCGGGGCTCCGCGATGCGCGTGATCGTGTCTGCCCCGACCACGAACGTCGCTCCAGGGAACAACGCGGCCTTGCGCACAAACGTCGGCGCGCGAGTCAACCACAGCACCTCATCGGCGAGTGCGGCGGCTCGTTGCTTCAATTCCCAAAAGTCGAGCGTCGGTTTGTCGACGTTGAGAACCGACAACTCGAAGTGGACCGGCGTTTGCAGTCGCGTCGCGGCATACTCGGCCATGCGACGATGGCCGTGATGCACCGGATTGAACGCGCCCGGAAAGATGGCTCGGACCGGTGGCTCGTGGCTGGTCGTCGTGCCGTGATCGATGGCCACGCGGTGACATTCACCGGCGAGCAACGCTTGCCACAGCGGCTCGGCGGTCGCACGCTGCTCGACGAGCGGTTCGTCGTCGGCGAGGCCGGTGGATACCCGATCAGCAACACCACTAGCTTCGGCCAGCGCGTTGAGCATCACGTTGGCTGCGACTTGTTCTTCTTCTAGCCGCGTGCGTCGCCCTTTGACGAGCGTGACCGAGTGACAAACGGTCGTGTCACACGACTGCCACGCGATGTGAAATCGATGCGGACCATGCTTCGGCGGCTCGCTCGCCAAACTGGCGGTACAGGCCACGCCCAGGATCGGAAAGTCCGCCGGAGACGACTTCTGCCGCAACTTGATCGCCTGCTGATACGCGGCCATCGCTATGGCGCGGGCCGTGCGTTGCGAGCAAAACTGCTCGGGCCGCGCGCCGAGAAACTCGACCAGCGCCGCCTCGGCATACGGCACGTGAGCGGCAAGCACCGTGCGCGACGCGCCCGGCACGGTCAACAACTGCGACAGAGCCAAACTCCCGCCGCCCGTCACGGCCAACACCGCTCGTGGCGATGATGCGTGAATCGCCCGGACGAGTCGTTCGCAGTCGGTCATGAGCTTGGCTCGCGTGCAAGTTTACGACGCGGTCTTGTCGAGCAAACCGGCCACGTAGCTGATCACGTCGCCACGCTCGCGGCTGATGGTCGCCAAGCGATCTTGCAGTTTGCCGAGGTGCGCGAGCTCCGTCGGCGACGGTGCGAAACCGGTGGGCCGAGCGTTGATCGGCATGAGTTCGTTCCAGGCGTCGAGCGCTTCGGCATACCGCTTCATCCGCGCCAGCAGCGCTACGTACACCTCGGCCGAGCCGGTGTCACCTTCTTCCAACTCGCGGACCGCCACTTCCTTGAAATAGGCCAGCGCCTCGTCGACTTGATTGCCGAGTTGAGCTTGGAAGAACAAACTGCTATTGGGATAGAGATCGCCGAACGGCTGCTCGCCCGAGTATTGCAGATGGGGGCTCAAATGCCGGCCGTAAGCACACAGGTCGACCGCCTTGCGCAGCACCGCGGGATCCTCGATCGCCACCGAGAATCGCACGACCGAACTGAGGTGCGACGTATCGATGTGATAGTTGTCGTTGTTGAACAACCAATCACGATCGGCGACCATCTCGGCAATTGTCTTCTCGGCCGGCTCTTGGCCTTCTTGCCGTTTGATGTCGGTTTTGAGCGACGAGAGCAAGTCGGTATGCACGCGATCGACCAGCAGCGCGGCCACGGCCTGACGGTCGGCCTTGGGACGATTGCCCATGTCGGTATCGAACGTCGTGATCGCATTGCAGCAGCCTTGATGCTCGAGCAGCAGCGAGAAGCCGAGCGTGGCGTCGACACCTTCGTACAACGCGATCTGCACGATCGTCTCGTAATCGTCCTCGGGCGACAGTTTGCGCAGGGCATCGGCCACGGCTTGCTTATCACCGACGGGCCGCAGATACATCCAGGCGTCGCGCACCCGACCATCGCCCAAGAGCAGATGCCCGATCTCGCGGCAGGCGGCCAGATAGCCCTCTTCGACCTGCGAACGCTGCGGCTCGGGCAGCTCGTCCAGCGGCTGACTGACGACGACCGACAGCCCAGCCTTGAGCCGCGACTGCATCAATCGCACGTCGAACAACTCGTGATACCGTTTCTCGTCACGCAGTTGCGCCGCCAGAGCTTCGAGCGCCGGTTGAGCGCCTTGGGTTTGGAGCGCGGTCGAAAACAGATCGAAGACGGGATCGGACATGGCTGGGAGGGGCTCGGTGAGCAATGGTTAGGAGGGAAGCCATCGTCGGGCGAAACTTTGTGCGTCCGCCCAATCGGGGAACATTCAGCTTAGCACACGGGATGTCACGCCCCAAGGACTTGATCATTTAGCCCGCGGTGATGACACCGTGGGCCGCGCGCCCGATGGATTGAGCGTGGGAAGTCCCGATTGAGGCGCGAAACCGCAAGCGAAGGGTGGGCCGGGTGACGGGTGGAGCCGTTTATTGCGGCAGACACACAGCCTTGCGGGCGCGCTGGTCAGAACAGGATGAGCAGTCCGCGTGAGGCCAAACTCAACTTCACGCGGCTTCCGCTTCCGCGTCGTGCATCACGTCGCTGACTTCTTTCTGATGCCCCAAGTAAAACACGCTGCTCACGATCGCGATCGCAATTGTAATCGCGCGATAAGTCAACGCGGTCATCAGACCTTGTCCCTTGAGCACCTCGGGTCCACCGGTGCTGACGTGTCGATAGAGATAGTCGAGCACCCCTTCAAACGCGCCGAGTCCCGAAAGCGGTAGCGGCAAGACGCCGGTCACCATCGCCAAGGGGACAATGATCAAGTGCTCGATGAAACCGGGTGAGTTGCCGGGCAAACCGTGCGAGGCGAGATAAATCGTCACGGCGAACAACGCATGCGACACGACGCTCATCACGACCGTGAACGCCACGATGCCGAGCTTGCTGCGATAGATGCGGACCGCGCCGATGAGTTTGCGGAAGGTGGGACCGACCCGCGAGAGATTGCAGAGCCACTCGGACAATCGCCCGCCGGTCGAGCCGGGGATAATCAGCGCCGCCAGGGCGAGGGTGCCGAC
>JAEUIL010000890.1 GCA_016794255.1 Planctomycetaceae bacterium
ACTCGCAGAACAATTTCATGAGCGTGTGGCTCAACTACTACGCCGAGCGGATGCGGCTCATGCGCGAGCTGGGGGTCATGCAGCTCGACGAGCATGGTTCGTGGCTCGACTTGCCGCTGGCCGATGTGCTCGGCGCGCCGGTCGAAGATCTGTTTCCACTACCGCCTTGTGTGCCGGATGCGTGGTTGCGCGAGCTCAATGTCGATCCGCAAGCGTTGCCGCCGGGGAGCGAGTTGGTACCGCCCGCGGCGAAGGACGGGACTCTGCCCGCGCCGCAACTCGAACGACCCGCACCGCTACCGGGCGATGCACCACCCATGGGATCCGAGCAACATCTCAAGCCGCCGGTCGTTTCACCATCGGCACCTCCGCCAAGCCCGCCGGGTGCAGCGCCCGGTCCGGAACTGACGCCGCCCGGCGGTCGATTGATGTCGCGTGGTCGACTGCGCGGGAACGCCAAACGCTGGGTCGACATGGTTCGCCGCAAAGACAGCCCGCGCGATTTGGAGAGCAGCGTGTATTAATGCTCGCCCGGCCCCCAGAAACTGCTCGCTTCGGCAGGTAGCGAGGCTTTATAATCAGGGCCACGTGGCGATCAATCGGCGGCATTATTCTTGGGGAGGCGGTCATGGGTAAGGTGCAATGCGTGGCGGTGTGTGCGTGGTTGGCGCTCGCAACTGGGGCGGTGGCACAAGATTCACCGACGATCAAGGTCGAGATCAAAACCGACGCCAACGTGGATGACTTTACGGGCGTGTGGACCGGCGCCTGGGACGATCGGTTCGACGTACGGTTCACGATCAAACCAATGAACAGCGGCCAACGGGCCTTCGTGCTTTACGAATGGGTCGAACGAATCGGCAATCCGATGCAACGCAAGGGAGCGATCGCGGCAGTCGAGGGTAACGTGCTTAAGCATCCGTTCATCGACATCACACGCGATCCGGCGGATCCCACCAAGGGCAAAGCGGTCGGCAACTTTCGCACGCCGCGAACCGCTAAGCTCGCGTGGTCAGAGTTGCCCCCAGACTTCTTGAATGCCGCAACGGCTCTGAAGCGGCGGGTGACGATTGACGAACCACTCGAAACGCTGAGGCTCGGAGACGCGATGCTGTACTTTGCCACGAACCACAATTTTATGATGTACGCCGAGAAGGACGTAAATCCCGACGACCTGCCGCGGTTGAACGATGTACGGATCTCGATTCCCCAGCAGACCGACGTGTTGCTCGAGGATGCCTTGCGCACGGCCCTCGACAATGCCGGCCTGAAGTATCGTGTCGATGGCCGCGATTTACGGCTCGGATTCAAAGCA
Source organism: Planctomycetaceae bacterium (assembly GCA_016794255.1). GTDB lineage: Bacteria > Planctomycetota > Planctomycetia > Pirellulales > PNKZ01 > JAEUIL01. Next base: position 1,316 of record JAEUIL010000890.1, read on the forward strand.
GCCGGGGCCAAGCCGAAGTGATCGCGAAGGCGTTAACGGTTCACAAGGTGCCGTTGAGTGCCGCGGCGTTGCGGTTGAGCGCCTTCTTCTCGCGCAGCTTGGCGACCGCTTCTCGCATCTTCGATCGCTCGATCCGGCTCAGATGGCCGTCGCGATTGGTGTCGAACTGTTTCATGAGCGCTGCCTTCTGCTTCTTTTTCTTCGCAGGCTGATCGGCAGACCACGCCGCAGCGGCGAATAAGCTGAACGACACCAATAACGTCACGAACCAACGGGCGGCAGCAGGCATGATTTCGACTCCCATCCAGACCAAGAACGGGGATGCGTTGAGTATTATTCCAACCGGCTCAATGGTCTCCGTCAAGTAGACGTAGGGTGGGTCGAGTCCGCGAGGCCCACCGCTCCGGCAGCGGATTCGACGTGGAGCAAACATCGGACAGCGTGGGCCTCGCCATGCTCGACCCACCCTACATGAAACCGTAGAATGGTCGCCGTGGCACTTCTCATCAAACGGGGCGGAACATGCTGCTGTTCAAGAAGAAATTTCTCGACGCGATTCGCAACGGCACCAAAACCCAGACGATCCGGCTGTGGAAACGCTGCATGTTTCGCGCGGGCCAGGCGAGTTACATTCCCGGCGCGGGTTACATTCGCATCACGGCCGTCGATCGCGTGGAGCTTAGCGAGCTAACCGACGACGATGCTCGGCCCGACGGCTTCGAGTCGGTCGCCTCGCTGCGGCGCGAGATTGATGCGATTTATCCGCAACCTTGGCCGGAGGGGTTGGCCGCGTATCGCATCAAGTTTCATTGCATGAGCGATGCCGAGACGCAGGAATACAAAGCCAACCGCGTCGCACGCCCGAAACGCAACGCGTGATTACGTCGCCTGGGTCTGACGCAGACCGAGCATCAACTCGACTTCACCGACCGGCAGATCGACGATTGCCGCGATCGAGTGGCTAGAATGACCGGCATCGGCCAGTTCATAAATCTGCCGTTGGCGACTCGACACGCGGCCCGTGCCTTGCTCGCCTTCACCAACCGACGATTGCGTCAAGCGTTCGGCTTGAGTCCCGGTGCCGTCGGTCGTTGCGGAACTTGGCGCATGTGCTTCGAGTCGTTGGAGTTCCGCAATCCGCTCGTCGGCCAAGTTAACTAGGTGTTGCAACGCGCTCATTTTGCTATCGAGTTGGGCCGACAGATCGCGGGCCAAATCGTACATGCGGACTTCCCAGCGTTCGAGTTCGCCAGCCGTCGCGCCGCGGGTCGACGACTTGATGTCGTGCTGCTTGGCTTGCACCGAAGGAAGCGGCTCGGCACGCTGCGAACGCATCTTGCGACTTGCGCGGAGCAACAGCATCCAGGTCACGACGAGCATAAACACCATCGCTGCGACTTGACCGGGCGTCAATTCCGCAATCAGCACGCTGTTCATCGCTTACTCTCCCCTCACTACGGACTCGCCGGTGGGTTCACGAACGCTTGCTGTGCCGCCTCGTACACTTGCCGCAGCGGCACGTTCTGGGCCGTGGCAATCCGGCTGCACGACTCAAACTCGGGCGAGAAATTCGGCTCTTCGCCGACAATCCAACCCAGCTTCCCTTCCACCGGGCCCCATTGCGTCTGGACCGTGTGCGCTTTCCGTTCGAGCTTGTGTCGGCTTGCGGGCCAGCGGCGCACGCCGAGCGTCGTCGTTTCGCGGAACAGAATTCGCTCGGCCTTGTCGACCAGCGGTGCGTAACACAGCACCGTGATCGTCACGCCGGGACGATTTTTCTTCATTTGAATCGCGGTCGTGTAGACGTCGAGCGCCCCGGCCTCGAGCAGCTTGGTCGTGCAATGACCGATCACTTCGCCGCTGATGTCGTCGAGGTTCGTTTCCAAAACCCAAATCTGATCCGACGCCAGACACTCGGTCGTTTCACCGACAAACAGCCGCAGCAGATTCGCTTGCTCGGCCATGTCGCGGGTCCCGGCGCCGTAGCCGATGCGGTCGACCTTCATACTCGGCAGCGGGCCGAAGCTGTCGACCATCGTGGCGACAATCGCCGCGCCGGTGGGTGTGGTCAGTTCGCAATTCACATACGACTCGGCAAGCGGGATGCCGGTGAGCAACTCGGCCGTTGCCGGAGCCGGGATGCTGCAACGTCCGTGAGCGATCTCGACGAAGCCGCGACCGGTGGGGACGGGTGAGCAGACGATCCGATCGACGCCCAGTAGATCCCAACCGATGGCCGCGCCGCAGATGTCGACAATCGAATCGATCGCGCCGACTTCGTGAAAGTGAACTTTGCGTAACGTCGAGCCATGGACCTTCGCCTCGGCCTCGCCCAACTTGGTGAAGATCCGCTTGGCCAAATCCTTTTGTGGGCCGGTCATCTGACTGCGGTCGATGATCTCGACGATGTGGTGCAGGTGGCGATGGGCATGCTCGGGCTGATGCTCGACCGTGACGTGGGTGCCGCGAAAGCCCTTGCGTTTCACTTCGGTGGCGACGAGTTGCACGCCGGCCAAACCGAGCGAATCGATACCCGCGCGAATCTTCTCGAACTCCACGCCCGCATCGACGAGCGCGCCGAGCGTCATGTCGCCACTAATACCGCTGAGACAATCTAGGTAGGCAATGCGAACCACACGAGCCTCGAACGAGTTGGGGAATACAGTTCAACACGGAGTTCACGGAGGGCACGGAGAAGACAAGAGGAGATGTGATTAGTGGTTGGTGTTTGGATGGGGCAAGGGCTTCATCCTTCGGCCTTTCTCCTTCCTCGTCTCCGTGTCCTCCGTGATCTCCATGTTTCAATTCCAGTGTTCCCAATTCTAGGTCACCCTTCACGAGTCGCAAGGTCAAACAGCGTTTAACTTTGCGGCCAGGCGATCAGCCGCACGGCGTTTCCGTCGGGGTCGACCAAATGCAGCTCGCGAAACCCTTCGCGATGCACCCGGGCCGGCGGAACGGGTAGATCGGGCACCTCAAACACCAGCCGCATCCGGGTCTGGGCCGGCTCAGAATCGCGCGGCCGACCGAGAATCGCCAACCGCGTGCCCCCCGCTGCTAGCAGTGCATACCGGTCCTCGTCGATGCGAATTAAGGACCGTAGCCCCAAGGTGTTGCGATACCACGCGACCATCCGATCCCAATGGGGCGTGAGAATCTCGAGGCAAAACAACTCCGGTCGGGCCGGTTCGTCAGGGGTGCTCATAGATCAACCTCATCGTTTCCAACACGCTTCATCGTATCCATCACGCTCCGCGTGATGGCGGTGGACACAGCCAAGCCAACTCTTCCCGCGGGCAATCAACACTCCATCGACGCTATCACCCTCACCCCGACGCATCACGCGGAGCGTGATGGATACCTTGGCGGCAGATGTCTCTTGGGTACTTCGCGGCCTGCGGAGTATCATTCTCGATCGACTCGGTTCCCACCAGACGAATTGCACGGAGGCGATTCTTTGCGACGCGGAAAACTCGTATTCACCAACGGCTGCTTCGATCTGCTCCACGTCGGGCATGTCGATTTGCTCGAACGTTGCCGGGCGCTCGGCGACTCGCTCGTCGTCGGCCTCAACAGCGATGCGTCGGTGCGGGCGCTCAAGGGTCCGCACAAACCGTACGTCAACGAGAGCGAACGTCGACGGTTGCTGTTGGCGCTGCGGTGTGTCGACGAGGTGATCATCTTCGACGAACCAACGCCGCTGCAACTGATCGTGCACTTGCAGCCCCACGTGCTGGTCAAAGGGGGCGATTGGCCGGTGGATCAGATCGTCGGGGCCGATGAGGTCCGGGCTCGCGGCGGTGAAGTCCATTCGTTGCCGTTACTGGCCGGCTACTCGTCGACCAATCTCGCCGCCCAAATCGCAGCCAAGGTGAGTCGAGAGGCATGGCGTCGCGCATCCTGATCGTCAAGCTGAGCAGTCTCGGCGACGTGCTGCACACGTTGCCCGCCGCGCAAGTGCTGCGCCGTCGGTTTCCCGAGGCGCACATCGCTTGGGCCGTCGAGCAACTGCACGCGCCGCTGCTCGCTGACCAACCGTGGCTCGACGAGCGCATCGTCTGGCAGCGCACCGCACGCGGCGGCTTCCGGCACTTCATCGCTCAATTGCGTTCACAACCCTGGGACATCGCGATTGATTTCCAAGGCTTGTTTCGCAGCGGATTGGTCACGCGGTTGAGCGGCGCTCGCCGCCGGATCGGCGCGGCGCAAGCGCGTGAGTTCGCCCCGCTGTTCTATACTGAACGAGTGACGCTGCCGTCGCTCGATGTGCACGCGGTGGAAAAGTCTTACGAGCTCGTCAAGCCGTTGGGGGCCGTCGATACGCGGTTGCCGCTGGTGCGTCCGTATCTCGCCGATCAACCGCCACACGCCTCGCAAGACGGACGCGAGTTGTTCCCGCTGTTTCCCTCGCAAGGTGATCGTGCGGCGGTCGACCGGTGGTGCGCCGAACATGGTTACGATCCGACGCGCGAGCAACTCGTGATCTTGAATCCCGATTGTCGACGCGAGGCGAATCGCTGGCCCATAGCGCGGTTCGCAGACGTGGCGCGGCGGCTGCTCGATCAGCCCGGGGTGCGGGTGGCGCTGA
>JAEUIL010000926.1 GCA_016794255.1 Planctomycetaceae bacterium
GCGACAATCCGAGTGGAGCTTGTTCATCGACACGGGCGAGCCCTCGCCCAAGGATATTTACCCCGATCACGACGGTCCGCCGCCACCGGCCGACGGCAAGATCATGCTGCGTGATCGATCGTTGGTCTGCTATGTCTCGACCGAGTGATCCCGCATTGTCGTCGCCTGCTCAGCCCGTTGAGCCATTAGCTGGCGATGAAGTGCATATCTGGCTGGTCGATCCCGACGCGATCACCGATCCCGCGCTGCTCGCACGCTACGCCGAGTTGCTCAATCCCGAAGAAGTCGCGCGACGTGATCGGTATCGTTTCGACAAGTTGAAACACGACTTTCTTGTCGCTCGGGCTTTAGTGCGGACCACGTTGTCACGCTACGCGGCGGTGCGACCAGCGGCGTGGCAGTTCGAGGCCAATCAATACGGTCGGCCCGAGATTCATTCGCCGGCGATTGGCGGTCGGTTGCGGTTCAATCTATCGCACACACGCGGACTGGCCGCGGTGGCGGTCACCTGGGATCGCGATCTCGGCGTGGATGTCGAGTCGATCGATCGCCGCAATTCGACGCTGCAAATTGCCCGGCGGTTCTTTGCCCCGGCCGAGGTCGACGAACTGATGTCGTTTCCGCGCGGCGAACAAGGCCGGCGGTTCTTCGATTACTGGACGCTCAAAGAGTCGTATATCAAAGCCCGCGGCATGGGCTTGGCGCTACCGCTCGACCAGTTCGCATTTTGCACGCAAGCTCGGCCGCATGTGACGATCGCGTTCACACCGCCGCTTGAGGACGACCCTGCCGCGTGGCAATTCTTTCAAGACACGCCATCGCCGCGGCATCGCTTGGCGCTCGGCATCCGTCACCCGGCCCACGATCGCTTGCGGGTCACCACGCGCTGGACCACACCGCTCGTCGACTGAAATCAGTCGGGCGACGTAGATCAGTTGGCTTGGCGAGCTACATGGTCGACGCTACACGGGAAAGGGAACCACAGAGGCACAGAGAACACAGAGAAAGACAGGAGAGGTCGGGGACGCAAGTTTGGCACAGTACTCTGAGGCAGTTTGAATCATTATTCGCCCGTGTCCAATTCTTTCTTATCTCCTCTCTGTGTCCTCTGTGCCTCTGTGGTTCGCCTATCTTTGCCTTTCAGCACGTGCTGACCATGTTGTCCACAGGCTCAACCCGCCCTTTCCTTCCTATCGCTGTCGTGACGTTCCGTTTATGCTGGGATCCAGCACGGAGCGGACTAGGCTGTCGCTGGTCGAGCTTGTCTCGGCGAGAGGAAAGTCCGGGCTCCACAGGACGCGGTGGTGGGTAACGCCCACCGGTCGCAAGACCCGGGAAAGTGCAACAGAAAGCAAACCGCCGCAAGGTAAGGGTGAAACGGTGAGGTAAGAGCTCACCAGCAGTTGGGGTGACCCACTGGCTAGGCAAACCCCACCGGGAGCAAAGCCAAACAGGAAGCCGTCCGTCGGGTCTTCGGACTCGGCGGCGCGGGTCGGTCCGGCCCGTTGTGACTTCCGGGTAGGCTGCTAGAGGCGGCGAGCAATCGTCGTCGTAGAGAAATGACCGCCGCCTGTCGCAAGACAGGAACAAAACCCGGCTTATCGGTCCGCTCCGTGCCTCTATTGAGCATCTGTCATTTGAGCATCATGTTTCCCCTTGGGGCATGACCGGCAGTGACCTTGAATAAGATGTCATGAGCAGCGCCGACGAGATTGCTGATACCTGCGCGAGCGGCGGCCGGACAATGGATCGATTATGGAGGACTCTCCGCTAACAATCTCGATTCATGATCGTCAGAGTTGAATCCCTTTGTCGCGAAAGATCGGTGTGGCCAATCGCCGTAGGTTGCCGCCGAAGATCGCGAACTGCTGCTCGAATGTCAGATCGGCATCGAGAACCTTGGCCAACTCGGTCGAGTAACATCGCGAAGGGCCGTGCCCGCCCCAGATCAGTCGATCGACGCCGACCTCGGCCACGGTGAAATCGACTTGGCCCGAGTGCGGGTCGGAGCCGCTAAACTCGATGTACACGTTCTCAAACGGACGAACGTAGCGGACTCCCAGTTCCCAGTCTCCACCGGAGTGTCCGCAGATGAAATTCACTTGTGGGAATCGCGCCGCTAATTGCGCCACGTCGTGCGGAGTGGCCTCACCCGGCGCGTTCTTACCGCCCGGTCGCCGTGGCTCGCCGCCGACTTGCAACCAAGCGTGAATATACACCAAGGCCTTCATTTCGCCCGCGAGGCGGATGATCGCGTCGTTATTGGGATGACTGCAAACGATCCCCAGCGGATTGCCGCCGAAGTACTTGATGCCGACGCATGGCCCGTGCGCGATCCATTCTTCCATCTTGCGACAGCTTTCGAGCGGCTGTCCGGGATCGATCGGTATGAGGCCCGACACACGATCGGCATGCTTGACCAGATACTCGCGTAGTTCGCGCTTGCGTTCGGGAGCGATGGTATTTCCCAACGGATCTTCGGGCGACCCCGCGATGTCGAGCGAGAGCATACGTTCGACCCCCATGCGCTCGACATAAAACAGATTCTCCTCGTGGGCCGCGATGCCTCCGCGAAAGAAACCGTGATAGTGGATGTCCCAAATCCGCAGCTTCACGAGATCGTCGCGCGTCGGCAGACCATATGCAGCAGGATTCAACGCAAAATCGCGTGGCGAGGCAGGCATGGATTGGCTCAGCGATGGGGGAACGTATTCAGTCAACTAACCGATGATGCTCGCCGCGTTGGCGTGCATCAGCTTCTCAAGCTGCGCGAGTTGCAGCGGTGATTCGAACAGTTTCAGCAGCGCACTCTCGCAGGGGAAAAACGGCGCGTGCGATCCGAACACGAGTCGCTCGACCGGAATGGCGCCGGTGTAGCTGTAGTTCTTGCCTTGCATCAATTGGTCGAGCCCGCCGTTGCCTTCGACCGCCGCGATGTCGAATGTTACCGACGTTTCGCGGACCAGCGCGGTGACACGATTGCCCAGCAAACGCCCTCCCGCGTTGATGAGCTGCACCTTGGCTCTCGGCTGTGCCCTCAGTACAGCCACGAGCGGACCGACATCGACCGGACCGATCACCAGCGCCGGATGATGGCAACGTTCGTCTTCCATCCGCAAGACGATCTGCACTACCAGCCCACGCTTGGTAGCTTCGGCTACAAGCTTTACAAATTCAGGATGCTCTAGACCGTAGCCATGATAGGCGGGATACAGTCTCAAACCCGGCATGCGATATTGCTCGTGACAGCGGCGGAGGTCTTCTTCCCAGTCGGGACCGGCTGGATTGACCGTGCCGATGGGAACGAACAAGTTGTCAGCCTGCGTGCGACACTCGTCGGCCAATCGTCGATTGGCTGCGTCAAACTGCGTATGAAGCACGGCCTCGAAATTGCCGGCCCAAGCCCGGGTGATGCGATGCCTGCGAAGCTTCGCAGCGAGCGCCGACGTGCGGGCATATTTCAGCTTGCGAAACGGCCAGTCGAACAAGTGGACGTTGCAGTCGATGATGTCGGGACTTGATCCAGCCAGTGGCGCAGCAGCGATCACCGCCGAGTCCGCGAGCGCGGCGGCGACCGGCAGTGCCGCGGGCAGCAACAGCGTCTGTACGAAGTTGCGCCGGTTGAGGGCCGTTTCAGGCTTACGATCCGTGGTCATCGCCGTTTCCTACGTTGGGTTCGTACTTCGAGTTGAACGCCGTTCTTCACTTGGCGACCCGCGTTGATTTTTCGGGGCTGCAGAGCAAGTGTCGCGCAGTTTCGACCTGGGAGCAAGCAGACGAGGGCGTCTGAACGAGCGAAATCGACAATCGGCACGCACCTGCGGGCTCGTTGCCGCTCGGGTGTTGTTCCCGCCCGAGTCAGCCATTAGCATGGGGGCCGTGGTCGAAAACAACGAGCTTCAGCGCGGTGCTCACGCTTACTCCGTATTGGCCGCAAAATGGAATCAAAGGAATCGACATGAAAACCAGTTTAATAAGCCAACTCTGCCACGATCGCAACTTGCAGTTCTGTTTTGTAGGGCTTGCGGTTACGGTTCTCTTTATCGGCGGTTTCGCGCAGGGGCAAACGCCGTCGAAGCCCGAGTTTCAATACCAGCTCGACGATGTCCGCGTGAGCATTCCCACGGCCGATGAGCCTCGGGTCAAGGAGTTCGGGCCCGAATCGTTGCGGGCGGCGGCTAAGTACTTGGAAGTGGGGGCCGTCAGTTGGGTGCGTGGTCGCGCATGTGTGAACTGCCACACCACCGGGCCCTATATGTCGGAGTACACCGCTTGGTCGCAGCACTTTGGCAAGCCGAGCGAAGAGGTGTTGGCGAACTTTGTGAAGGCGGTGCCCAGTGAAGTTGCCGAGGTGAAGGAGTCGGACAAGGACGGACACAAATACTACCCAGGCGCGTTTTCGGCCGTGTGGCGCAGCGTGGGCTTGGCCGAATGGGATCGGCAACTCAAGGGCAAAGTGTCTGCCGAGACCGACCGTTCGCTCCGTGACATGTTCGCGCGGCAGAGTGCGGACGGCGCGTTCGTGAGCCACGGCGAAGTCGAGATTCCGCATATCACGACCGACTTTGAACTGTCGCTCCAGGCGGCCCGTGCGATCACGGCGGCCCCCGGTTGGCTCGTGGGCCTCAAGGATGAAGCGTTGTTGGCGCGTGTCGAGAAGCTGAAGCACTGGTTGCGGACTTCACCGCCGAAGAACGATTTCGACCGCGTGCTCAAGTTGCAGTTGGCGGTGTATCTGCCCGAGTTGGTTTCGGCGGCCGATCGAGGTGCCGCGATCAGCCTGTTAGCAGCGAAGCAACATGCCGATGGCGGGTGGAGCACGCGCGATATGTCGCCAATCAACGACTGGCATTTCGAGATGAGCGATAGGGTCGTGAATCTCATCAAGGGTCTGCCGGACGCCGCCCAGCCCGAGAGCGACGCGTACATGACCTCGCTCGCGATCGTGCTGTTGCGACAAAGCGATGTCCCGACCACCGACCCGCGTGTGCAAAAGGGTTTGACCTGGCTCAAGCGTGAGCAGCGCGAGAGCGGTCGTTGGTGGATGCATTCGCTCTATCGCGGCAATTATCACTACATCACCTACATCGCCACGGTCGAAGCGATGAAAGCGCTCAAATTGTGTGGCGAACTCGACGCGATCAAAGTCGGCGCCGAGTAGTTCGGTGCTGATGTGGTTCGCTAGCAAACATTCTCACTCGCGTTCATTCGTGTTGGAGCTATCTCATGTCGCGTCTTTGGCTCTTGCTAATTGGCTTACTAACGGTTGCCACCTTGGTCGCAGCCGATACTCCGACGAAAAAGGCAACGCCGAAGAAACAGCCCAACGCCGCGTTCGCACCGATCGTCGACGAGCCCGGCTTGCCGCGCGTATTGCTGATCGGTGATTCGATCTCGATCGGCTATACGCTGCCAACCCGCGAGTTGCTTAAGGGAAAAGCGAACCTACATCGCATTCCGACCAACGGCGGCCCGACGACCAACGGACTGGCCAACATCGACAAGTGGCTCGGCGATTCGAAGTGGGACGTGATCCACTTCAACTGGGGATTGCACGATCTGAAGTACATCGACGAGAAAGCCGGCCGCGTCGATCCGGCCAAAGGCAAGATTCAGGTCCCGCTCGATCAGTACGAGAGCAACTTGCGGAAGCT
>JAEUIL010000937.1 GCA_016794255.1 Planctomycetaceae bacterium
CTCGGCAATCGCCACGTCCTCTTTGTTTCCGAATCGTTCCAAGGCAAGCAATGCCTGACCGCGAATCGAGGATTGCAGCCCCGCACGTCCAAGCAGTTCGCGCGACACGCTGCGGCCCGCCTCGGCAAGTTGAAACCGCTGTGCGAGATGCAAGTTCGTAATGGCCGTCCAGCCCTGCGACCTTGCCTTAATCCATTGCGATAAGACTTTGGTTGCAATCGCGCGTTGGGCTTCGTCGCCGGTCGAGTTTAGCAAAAGATTCGAGAGCGCTGGCCCCTGTGCGACCTGAGCGACCTGCGTCGCCACCTGCTCGTGGATCGTAACGTCGTCGCGGCTGCCGATGAACAACAGGGCGGTGATCGACGGTGCCGAGAGTTGATACATGGCCGCCGTGCGACCCCGCAGCGCAGGCCGCAAGAGATCGGCGAGCCGCTCGCCGATCGCGGCCGAGGTGCGTTCGGCACGTTGATCGGCGCGGAGCATGACCAGCGGCTCGGCTTGGTGCATCGACACAAACCAACGCCGTGAGTCGAGTGAATCGCCGACGAGCGTTTGGAAGCGTTTCCAGCCGGGAACGGTTTGCGCCTCTTGGCTACGCGGGTCGGCGAGGAACATACGCAACCGCTCGGCATGCGCCGCCGCTTCGATCTCGGGCACGAGCCGCTCGGCACGACGCCGCACCTCGAAATCGAGATCTTTCTCACTGGCCGTCAGCAACGCATCCAACGCCGGAATGCCGACCTTGCGCAGCTCACGTTCGGCTTCCTCACGGACATGAAACTCGGCATCGCCCAACTGTTCGACGAGCACGATCAATCGCTCGTTCAATTCGGTCGGCGTGGGCGCGGCATCCGCTCGTGTCGCAAAGACTACGATGACGGCGGCAAATAAAAGCAAACTGCGAAACATGATTCAGCTCCCCACAACAATCGGGACGCCCCACGGCCACACCTAAACTACCGCCCAGCGCGATACTTGTCGACAAAAACCGCGACATTCCCAGCGCTTTGCCGACTGGACGGAACTTACGGCACCCGGGCGTACAGCACCGTCTCTTGATCGTAGAGCGTGTAATGATCGATGTGCAGTTCGTAGCGCGACTCGATCTGACGCACGAGTTGCGGCAAAGCAAACAGATCGTGCGGGCGATGATACAAACAGATCGCCATCCGCGGACGGAAGCGACGGATCGTGTTCACCGCTCCGGCCAAAGCGACGTGTTCCGAGCCTTCGATGTCGAGCTTGATGAAGTCGACCTTCGTCAGATTGTTTTGCGCGACGAAGTCGTCGATCGAGATCGTCTCTACGGTCAAGCCAGCTTCGTCACTCAACCCAACGACCGTGGCGGGGCCAATGTCGCGGAACGGCATCTTTTGGCCCGAGATGTTGCTAATGGCTCGTTCGACAATCGTGACGTTGTTAGCCGCTTGCCGCGACATGCTCAGATTCTTGCGGAACATCGCCACGTTGTTCGGCACAAACTCGAACGAGTAGATATGGCCTGCGTCGCCGACATGCACGGCGAAGTCGAGCGCCGCCTCGCCCCAACAGCCGCCGCCGTCGATGATCACGTCGCCTGGCTGCGGCGCGATCCGCACACCCTCGCGGTCATAATAGTACTGACCCAACCGCAGCATCAGCACCGAAAGCGGATGCCCGAGGAACTCGAGCGTCTGATCCTGGACCGGCAGGCGATAGTGATTGAGATCAAAGATCGACGATTTGGCGACGTTCTTGGCGACCATGAACCGGCTGTCGATCGTCTCGTACTCTTGCCAGAACTGCGGCGTGTTGAGGGGCAGCTTGACGTGGATCGCACCCCAAATGCGATAACAAATCAGATCGAGCACCCACTCGCGCGACATGTTGTCGGCCAAGTTGTCGACCAACCACTGATAGTTGGTCCCCTCGCGCAAGATGTCTTGCAGCGACTGCACCGCTTTGTCGAGCGCCAGCGGGATGTTGTCCGCGCGATACGGGCAGGGACCGTAGCGCAAATAGTCCCAATTGCCGGTGATATGATACTCGTGCGCCTTGATCATCATCCGCCCGAGCAAGGTGCGAATGAGCGGCAAGTCGGCCACGTGCGGCGGCACAACCGCGCCGAGATTCGGGACTGCGGTGGACATGATCGTTGCCCCAAAAAGTTAAGGGTGTAAACGCTTCGACAGCGTGGGCCTCGCGATACCAGCCCCACTCATCGAATACTACGGAACCGTGACGCCGAGCGTGTTGGCGAACTCGACCAACTGCTTCCAGTTGCCCTCGTCGAGCGGCACGCCATCTTTCTGCCGCTGCATGAGCACCGTCCGCTCGGGATCGCCCGGCATGGTGATCCCTTTGACACCCTCGATGGTCGGGCAGCTACGCACGAACTCGATCAGGCCATTGACCTCGTCGCTGAAGTGGCCCGCGCCGCCGAGATGATCAGGATCGATCGCCATCATGAACACGCAATTGCCGTTCTGGCTGCGTGGCTTTTCGCGAATCGTGAATCCACCCGAGAGCGCCCCGGCAAAGATCTCGATCATCAAGCCGAGACCGAAGCCTTTGTACGCTTGCTGTCCGCCCATGGGCAAAATCGTGCCGGGCGGCGTGCCATAAAGCGTGTTCGGATCGTTCGTGGGGCGACCTTCGCTGTCGAGCAACCAACCGTCGGGACACGTTTGCCCGGCGATTTTCTTGACGCGGACTTTGCCCTCGGCCGTGGCGCTCGTGCCGAAGTCGAGCACGATCGTCTCACCTTGATGTGGCACACCGAACGCCAGCGGGTTGGTCCCCAGCCGCGGTGCTTTGCCACCCGGAGGCGCGACACGCCGCGTGCAACCGTGCGTGTTCACCATGATAAGCGTGACCAAGCCGTGGGCCGCCGCCTGTTCGCAATACTCGCCCAGTCGGCCGATGTGGCCGCTCTGTTTGAGCGTCCCGAGGCCGGTGCCCGTCGCTTTGGCCTTCTTGATGAGCATGTCCATCAGCTTGCCCGCCTGAGTCTGGCCAAAGCCCCAATGGCCATCGGCAACGACAGTCGTGGCGTTCTCTTTGAGCACGGTGAACGCCGCGCCCGCGACGGTCTCGCCCTTCTTGACCGTGTCGAGGTAATACGGAATCCGCATCACGCCGTGCGAGTCGTGCCCGCGGAGATTGGCACCCACGAGGCTCGCGCCGACCAGTTTCGCCTCATCCGCGCCGACACCACCCGCGATCAACAAATCGGTACCAAACTTGGTCAGCTTATCAGCAGCAATCACGGGCATGCGGGCAACTCCGACGAAAGGGCAAAGAAGTTCGCGAAAACGATGGTTATACGGCAACGAACGGGGGAGGAAAAGGATGAAGGCCGAACGATCGGGCGTGGGTCGTGCGAACCCATTCCAGCCCGCGTCCACCGCAGCGTACCGCACCACTCGCAGAACGTGCTGAAAAACGCCTGTTAGCGGTTGAGTAACCGTGCCTCGGACACGACTTTGGTGCTACGGTCAAGCGGCGGTCGACTGTGCCGCGAGCTACTTCTTCACGCCGGTCATCGGATGCTCGCTGACTGCTTCCCACGCCAGTTCCTGCAACAGCCGATTCAGTTGCTCGTACTCGGGCTTGTTCGCCGCTTTGAGCACCGTCGGCAGCGGCAAACCGACCGGACTGCGGCCATAGATCACGGCAAAGTGACAGTAGGCGTTCAGCGCTTGCAGAGGCGGCGTGGCATGGCCGATGGCGTCGGTGAAGAGATCGTTCTGCTGCTTGAGACCCGGGGCCTCGCCGGCAATGATCTTGGCCCGTAGCTTGATCGCCGCTTGGCCCACAGGCACGACCGACATCACGGGCTTGCCGAACTTCGTGTTCAACTCCGTGAGATGGGCTTCCATGTCTTTGAAGTACGGATCGTGTTCGCGATGCATCTCGGCGACCGTCCGGGCATTGCGGTCCACGGACTCAGGCTTGCGCTGTTTGTAATCCTTCTGATACACGTCGAACGGCAGCCAGAACTCCTGCACGGTCACCCGCACGGCCGGGTTCTTCTCAAACGCCAACGTCGCGAGCTTCTCGATCCCCTCATCGGGCAGATAGATCGGCGCCAAGGTCAGTACCTGCACCTTACCGGTTTCGAGCGCCGGCTTGGCCTTGTTCTTGTCGGCGGGCAGGTCCCAATGCTGAATCGACCGTGAGCCGCCGATCGACGACACGCCGACCTGCTCATGCCCCGCGATCCCCGCCGCCGTCGCGAGTTCGCTCAGAATGCGCGGCATGAACACATGAAAGCTATGGCCCGCCGAGAAGATCTTGAGGCCGGGCGGAGTCGGCGTCGACTTTTCCGATGCCACGCCGTCGTTCAACGTTGAGACGGCAACGAGTATGAGAGAAGCGATTCCAGAGTAAAGCAACACTCGGCGTGCGTGGTTCATGATAAGTTCCTTGGGAGCGATGAAAGTCAACTGAGCACTCTAATCGGACATTCGGCGTGAGTCCACGATGCTATACGGTTAGCGCAGACGCTTTGATCGGGCAGGAAAGTTGCATTTCATGCCAGGATCGACTCACCATGCTCGATAAGTCTTGGCAGTCTGCTATGATTCGCGATGAGCGTATTTCGCCAAAGTATGACCCCGTTCAATTGCAGATTCAATTGGGAGCAATAACGGATGTTTGAATGGCTGTTCCGACCATCGTGTCCGTGTGATCCTGCCGCGAAATCGTGGGTCGAGGAGCGGCTCGAATGGTTGGCAGGCGAGTTCGAGAACAGTGCGTTCACGGGCCGTGAGATCATCCTGCCGACTCCGGAATATTTTCCCGACGCCTACGACGGATCAAAAAAAGCTGTTCGCATACTTCTCGATCGCGTATGCGACTATATGGATGTGGTTCCCGACTTAGTGGAACTAAGACTGGTGTCTAACGCCAGCAAGCTCGAATTTGTAAATGAAGCTGGGCAGTATTTGCCTGATGCGGCTGGAACTTACCAGGAAGGTGAAAAGAAGTTCATTATTCGCATCGATAAGTCGGGACTTGGAGACACCATGGGACTCGTTGGGACGATCGCCCACGAATTGTCCCATGTTCGGTTGCTCGGAGAAAGTCGAATTATGGGAGATGAGTTCGACAATGAGTTATTGACCGACCTGACTGTCGTCCATTTCGGGTTGGGCATTTTCCTCGCCAATACTCCGCGCAACTGGGAGAGCCAGTACACCCAATGGCCCCAAACGAATTTACGGAAGCCAGAATACATGACCCCGCCGATGTTCGGGTGGGCACTTGCTCATCTTGCATACTTCCGCAGAGAGCACCGTCCCGAGTGGGCGAAATATCTGAGTTCAGCGGCACGAACCAACTTCAAGCAAGGACTTCGATATCTATTAGCAACGACGGACACGTGGTACAAACCGCCCCGCAACTCGTAACAACTGTTTACGAACGAAAGTGCAAACGCAACTCGTGGATAGACGAATCTCCCTATACGCCTTCATCCCCATCCCGTCCGTGTTTATCTGCGTTCATCCGCGTTCTCTTACCTCGCCATCGCGGCAGATTCAGTCAGTCGCTTCCTTCTACAGCCTGATCACCTTCGACTGTGCCAAGATATGCTCGACCGTGTGAACTTGCCCCTGGCCGCTGCCGGGACAGACTTCGCACGTCTCTTTCCAAGCTTGCTCGTTCTTGATGTTCGAGTCCCAAAAGGGCCAGGTGCGGCACTGCCGCGGTCGGGCTTCGTACACCGAGCAGCCACGCGTCTGGTTGTCGAAGAAGATGCAGTCGCCGTTGGGATACTCGATCAGGCTTAGACGCACGCCGACCCGGCGGACGTATTTCGCCTCGAACTCGGCAATGTCGAGATTCACGATCGCGGCCATCGCCTTAATCTCTTCCTTGTTGACCCACACGTAGCCCGGGGCGCCGGTGCAGCAGTCGCCGCATTGCGAACATTTGAACTTCAGGCCGTCTTTGAACCAGACTTGATCTTCGTTCATGAGCGGTGCGTGGGGGCGAAAAGGAAAGATGGGGTAAAGGTGGAATGGGTCTGCCGCGATCATCGGTCGTGCGGCCGGTGACCGCCTGGTGCGCGTCGTTTGTCGTGTGCCATGCCCACGTCCGCGTGGGCATGTTTCCCGGTGAAAACGCATGTCCACAAAGACATGGACATGGCACACATCACCCCACGGTATCACTTTTCAGTCGTCGATCAACCGTCCGTCAGCGCAACGAGCGCCTCGAGCGTCATGGCGATGTGGGCGGCGGTGTTGAATGGACCGAGACTGAATCGCAACGTGCCGCCGTGGGGCAGCGTGCCGAGCGTCTGATGCACGAGCGGCGCACAATGCAGACCGGCCCGAACTTGGATGCCCGCGGCACTGTCGAGCGACGCAGCCAACTCCTGCGGATCATACCCGTCGACGGTGATACTCACCAGTCCCACGCGGTCGGCAATGGTCGGTGGTCCCACGATCTGCACGCCGGGCAATTGCGACAAACCGGTGAGCAACTGCGCGACCAGCGTCATTTGCTGTTCATGCAGCGCGGCGGGATCGTGCGTCTGCAACCAGCGGACGCCTGCGGCGAGACCGGCGATCCCCGGCAGGTTGAGATTGCCCGACTCGAATTTCTCGGGTAGCTCGCTCGGCTGCTCGTCGAGTTCGCTC
>JAEUIL010000041.1 GCA_016794255.1 Planctomycetaceae bacterium
CAACTGGAAAGATCTGCCGCAAGTGGTGCTTCAAATGCTCCACGTAGTCCGACATCACGAAGGCCAAGGTGACAGGCTCGGCACCTTCGATTCGGATGGCGTGGTTCAGGCACTCGGGGCTGACAGTTGCAATCAGATAGGCCAGATGCCGATTGTATGCGGCCCACAAACCGACCATGTTTTCCCAATCGGCGGCTTGCCAACCCTGCACCCGGACCCAATCATCCTGCCGGTAGCCAGGAAAGGCGACGGTGAAATCCTGCATGAGGCGAACAAATTTCTGCTGATTGTTGCCGGCTGAATCAATGAGATGGCCGAGGATTTCCTGGCGGCACCATTTGGTAGGAACCGCACGAGTTGCGAGCCTCGGGTCCACAGCCAAGTTCTCGAGCAGCGGAGTAACCCGCTCGACAATCGCAACCAGTTCTTGAGCGACGGATTGCATCAATCGATTCCGCAAAATCGGTTTCACAGTAGCGAGGCGAAGCTCAGCCAGCCTACGTGCTCATTTTCGATAGTGCGGGTTCCTTACGGGCGGCCAGCCGGCGACGCGAATGAACTCGTCGCACTGCAGGTCTGTTAGGTTGTCGGAAACAAGCTCCTGCTGTAACCGTAGTGTCAGCTGTAGTCGAACACCGACATCGGTTTCGGCGGCTAATAATGCTTCATTTAGGGTCGCGCCATGCGAAGGTGCATCTTGTGAAAAACCGCCCGCGTCGCCAAGCGACACCTCAACACCGCCATCGGCAGCCGGACGAACCCACATCTCGCCGCCATGCGAAAGCCACTGATGCAGTTTTGGATAGAAGGTTGAGAACGACATAGCGTGTGAGGCACCTAGAGAACCGAGTTCACCCTCCGAACGCCTACCCCACGCCGCTCTCGACCGGGAACCGATCTTGCAGCGCCTGCACGTCCATCTGCTCGGTCAACAAGGCTTGAAACGCGCGCACAACCGCGTCGGCGGCGGGAATCGTGGTGATGCAGGGCACGCCGTGCGAGACGGCGGCGGCGCGGATGCGGCCTTCGTCGGTGCGTGCGCCCTTGCCGCTGGGTGTGTTGACGATCAATTGCACTTCGCCGTTGATCAAGTAGTCGATCAAGTTCGGGTTCCCCTCCTGAACCTTCTTGACGACTTTGGCCGGGATGTTGTGCTCGTTCAGAATTCGGGCCGTCCCCTCGGTGGCGAGCAATTGATAGCCCAAGCCGTGCAACGCGCGACCGATCCGCTCAACGTGATGTTTCGAACGTTGCGAGAAGCTGAGGAAAATCGTGCCGCTCTTGGGCAACACGGTCCCCGCGGCAAGCTGACTCTTGGCAAACGCGATGCTGAACCGCTCGCTGATTCCCATCACCTCGCCGGTCGACCGCATCTCGGGCCCCAGCACGATGTCGACGCCGAAGAATTTCACGAACGGGAACACACTTTCCTTCACACTCACGTGCGACGGAATCGGATCCTCGGTCACGCCTTGCTCGATGAGCGACACGCCCGCCATGACCTTGGCCGCGATCTTCGCCAGCGGCACGCCGGTCGCCTTCGAGACAAACGGCACCGTGCGACTAGCGCGGGGATTCACCTCGAGCACGTACAGATTGTCGTGCCCCTCTTCGCGCTTGATGGCGAACTGAATGTTCATTAGCCCCTTGACGTTCAGAGCCCGGGCCAACCGATGCGTCGCTTCTTTGATCCGCGCCACGATCGGGCCTTGCAGACTGTAGGGTGGAATGGCACAGGCCGAGTCGCCCGAGTGAACGCCGGCTTCTTCGATATGCTCCATCACGCCCGCCACGATGACCGTCTCACCGTCGCTGATCGCGTCGACGTCGACCTCGGTGGCGTCTTCCAAAAACCGGTCGATGAGCACCGGCTTGTCCTGAGCGACGATGAACGCCTCTTTGACAAACTTCTCGAATTGGGCCGGGTCGTAGCAGATTTCCATCGCGCGACCACCGAGCACGAAACTCGGCCGGACGAGCGCGGGGAAACCAATCTTCTCGGCCTCGGCGCGGGCTTCGTTCATCGTGCGAGCGATGCCGTTGGCCGGCTGCATGAGATCGACCCGTCGCAACAGCGCCGCAAACTTCTCGCGGTCCTCGGCATCTTCGATCGTATCGACACTGGTGCCGATGATCGGTACGCCGGCGTTCCACAAGGCGCGGCTCAGATTCAACGGCGTTTGGCCGCCGAACTGCACGATCACGCCGTCGGGCTCGACCCGATCGCAGATGTTGAGCACGTCCTCGGTCGTCAGCGGTTCAAAGAACAGCAGATCGCTCGTGTCATAGTCGGTGCTCACGGTCTCGGGATTGCTGTTGACCATCACGCTTTCGATTCCCATTTCGCGCAGGGCGAAACTCGCGTGGCAGCAGCAGTAGTCGAACTCGATCCCCTGACCGATGCGGTTCGGACCGCCGCCGAGGATCATGATGCGTTTCTTGCCCGGCGCTTTGACGGGGACCTCGTCTTCGTCTTCGTACGTCGAGTAGTAATAGGGCGTGTAGGCCTTGAACTCGGCGGCGCAGGTATCGACGCACTTGAACGTGGCGACGATCCCGCGGCGTTTGCGCTCGGCCCGCACTTCCATATCCGAACAATTCCAGATCGTGGCGAGTTGTCGATCGGAGAAGCCAAAGCGTTTCGCCTTACGGAGCGTGGCGGTCTCGATCGCGCCGCAACCGTTGATGCCGCGCAGCTCGTTCTCGGTTTCGACGATCTCGGACAGATTGTCGAGGAACCAGCGATCGATCTTCGTGATCTCGTAAATCTCGTCGACCGACATCCCCTCTTTGAACGCGTAACGCAGGTACCAGACACGCTCGCTGCTCGGAATCGCGATCTTGGCGCGAATGTCGTCGCGCGACGGCTGCATCACTGTGCCCCATAGATCCTTGTTGTCGCAACCGAAGCCGAAGCTGCCCACCTCAAGACCGCGCAGAGCCTTTTGGAACGATTCTTTGAACGTCCGGCCGATCGCCATCGTCTCGCCGACGCTCTTCATCTGCGTGGTCAGCTTCGAGTCGGCGTCGGGGAACTTCTCAAAGGCGAACCGCGGAATCTTGGTGACGACATAGTCGATGGTCGGCTCGAAGCACGCCTTCGTCTCGCGCGTGATGTCGTTGGCCAACTCGTGCAACCGGTAACCGACCGCCAATTTCGCGGCAATTTTTGCGATCGGAAAGCCAGTCGCTTTCGAGGCCAGGGCCGACGAACGACTGACCCGCGGGTTCATCTCGATCACGATCATGCGACCGGTGTCGGGATGGATGGCGAACTGGATATTCGAGCCGCCGGTCTCGACGCCGATCTCGCGAATCACGGCCAGCGACGCGTCGCGCATCCGCTGATACTCTTTGTCGGTCAGCGTTTGCGCCGGCGCGACCGTGATCGAGTCGCCGGTGTGGACGCCCATCGGATCGAAGTTCTCGATCGAGCAGATGATCACGACGTTGTCGTCGACATCGCGCATCACCTCCATCTCGTACTCTTTCCAACCGAGAATCGATTCTTCGAGCAGCACTTGATGAATCGGCGACAATTCCATGCCGCGGTTGACCATCAAGTCGAACTCTTCACGATTGAACGCAATGCCCGAGCCGCTGCCGCCGAGCGTGAAGCTGGGACGAATCACACACGGCAGACCGATCTCTTGCTGCGCCTTGCGGGCCTCGTCCATGTTGTTGACCGTGCGGCCGCGACAGACGTCGAGCCCGATCTTTTCCATGGCCGCTTTGAACAGGTTGCGGTCCTCGGCCTTGTTGATCACGTCGGGCTTGGCGCCGATCATCTCGACGCCGTACTTCGCCAGCACGCCGTGCTTGTGCAGATCCATGCCGAGGTTCAAGCCGGTCTGGCCGCCAACGGTGGGCAATACCGCGTCGGGTCGCTCGATCTCGATGATCTTTTCGATCGTCTGCCACGTGAGCGGCTCGATGTACGTGCGCTCGGCCGTCGCCGGATCGGTCATGATCGTGGCGGGGTTCGAGTTGATCAGCACGACCTCGTAACCCTCTTCGCGCAGGGCTTTGCACGCTTGGGTGCCGGAGTAGTCGAACTCGCAGGCTTGACCAATGACGATGGGGCCCGAGCCGATCAGCAAAATCTTCTTCAAGTCGTCACGACGAGGCACGACGTAAATCCTTGGCTAACAGTGGTTTGGCGAGCGCGTACCGCTTCCCGGGCAGGGGCCGAGCGGCGTGTAAAATTTCCCCAGGCTAACACTCTCTTCACATCTGTTCAAGGGGCCGATCGGGAAACGTAATGGAGCGGAGAATGCGAGGTCTGCGCTACCCGACCGTCGCACGACAGATGGGGGCCCACGTGTTTCGCCACCGACAACGCAGCTCGACCG
>JAEUIL010000067.1 GCA_016794255.1 Planctomycetaceae bacterium
GCGCCGCCGCTCAAGTAATTCAACCAGAGGTATGACGCGCTAAAACGAATAGGACCAGCGGACGCCGAAAACGTTGACGCGTCCTAAGCTGCTCGGCAACATCCAGTACTCGTGATTGAACATTAAGGTACTGCTGTTGGCGAACGTAAAGTTGAGCCCGTAGGTAAATCGAGAAACAAAAAAGTTGTTGAGACCAAGACTCGAATTGACCGGTCTTGTCGCCGAGACTTGTTGCTGTAAGTCGTAGCGGGTCAGGAGGTGCACGGCTCGCACATTCTTGTAGAGCAAGAACTCGGCCTCGCCGTAGTAACCATGCACTGCGTCGGTCACACGGAGCGGCAACGGGATATCGACCACGCGGTCACTGTCCCGCCGGGCATACTCGAACTGCAACCGCACATACTCCGAGGCCCGCACGGTCGCGTCGAAACCGTAGATCTTGTAATACAGCTGTGTTTGATCGGGGATCACGCCGCCGTCGAGACTCGAGCGGCCGGTCATGAAGGAGCCCCCGAACGTCAGCCATTCGTTGCCCAAAGTCAGCCGGGTACCCACGGTCGGTGAGCTGTTAAAGCCGAGGTAGCCGCGGCTGAGGTCAAAATTGATGCCGCCGCGGGTCGCTTGCAGGCCATGAACCACGTAGTTATTCCAGTTCAGGTACACGTCGCCGAACACGTTTGCGCCGAAGCTGATATTGGCCCCCTCGTCGGAGAACGGCATGGGCAACACCGATTGGCCCAGGGCACCGTCGTAGACGCCTTGCCCCATGTTGTAGATCAACGGTCGCGAAACCGTTCGATAGACGCCTGGATTGCTTTGCGCGGCAAACGCGCCGAAAGGGACCACGAAGCGGCCCGCTTCCACGGCCGATTTGACTCCCGGCCAAGGACAATTCAACGCCGTCGCCAGATCGAGCCGAGCGACCCCTTCGACGAGCGCAATGCGGTCGTTGACCACGCTGTCGTCGTGGCACGAGACACAGGCAGTCACACGGCCACTAAGCGCGGTCCCCGTTTCCAAATTGACACCCAGCCAGATATCCGGGAAGAAGCCGTTATTCTCGAGGCTGGAATTTCCGCCGCGCCATGTGGGTGAGAAGGTGCCGAAGAATTTGAAACCCGGTTTGCCGCCGCCCAACTGATCCGGTGGCACGTCGAACTCGCCGCCCGTCTGCCGGGTCAAATACGCGGCGATTGCGTCGAACTCAGCGGGATTCAGTTCCGCACCATCCTTTTGTGCCATCCGCTTGGTGACGGCTTGCCATTGGCTGAACGATTTCGACTTCAATAGCGAACGATCGGCATCATGACAGCCGATGCAGCCGCGGTTAAAGGCGCCTTCGCCCTGAGCGCTGAGTTCCTGCCACGGATCGACCGCGGGCGGAACGTCGTTCGTCACCGGCGCCATGATCTGCTCGCGCAAATACTCACGCGGGTCGGTCGGCGCCCCGGGAGGGACCGTTTCCGGCACAGGGACGTTATTCTGATTCAGAAGCGTTTGATTTGCGGGAACCGCAGTCGGCGGAATCTGCGGCACCATCGGCACCACAGACTGCGCACGAGCAACCCCGGCCCACGACGAGGTCAACACGAGCGCGAGAACCAGCCATCGGCCAAGTCGCAGCATGAAATGGGCGTCTGTCGAAAGAATGGAACACCAAGCACGGGCGGCGTTTGTAACCAGACCCGAAAAGCCTCGCAATTGAAGTGCCGTATTCGTTAAGACTTCGTAATAAGACGTCACTCATTGATATCTGATCTCATCGTTTCGGCCGTTCAAAACCGTTTAATTCAGGGGGTCGTGCGCGAGAAATCGCGGCACAATCTCCCGGCTTCTCGATTTATTGGCGTGGATTAAATTACTTTTTTCGCGTTGATATTGCCGTTCGTTCACGGGCTCTAAATACTGCTGCCCCGTCGTTGCGAACACTTGGCAACTCCACCTGTTTCCAGCGACTCGATTTGGCCAAAGGACTTCACTCGGGCTGGTGGAATGCACGGATGTGTCGGTAATTCTTGGTGCGGTTTCTTGTCACGCCGGTGCGTTGTCACGGTCTTGCTCGTGTGCTTAGTGCCCCTCGGCGGCTGTGCCCACAAGTCCCAAAGCGCCGACACCGCGGTGCCCCTTACCGGTTCCAATCTATCGAGCGTCGACGCCGGTCGGTCGATTTACACGGGCCAATGCACGGCCTGTCATGCCGCCGAATCCGTGACCAACTACACCGCCGACGAATGGACCAATCGCATCATCCCCAGCATGGCACGCAAGGCGGGCTTGTCATCCGACGAGAAACAGGCCGTGACTGACTACGTGTTATCGGTGCTCAATGCCAGTTCCTAATCTCGAAACCGGGAAACAAAGCACCCCTGTGCGACAGCTCGATTCATCCGAATCGCCATCGCACAGGGGTCGTTAGATCATGGAAATCGTCTTGTCCGCGTTCAGGACTACGTGACCGAACCAATGGGCCAAGCGGTGGTGACCTTTTCGGCAATCATCAGATAGAGCGGAATGCCGATCGTCACGTTGTAGCTAAACGTGAGGCCAAGCGAGGCCGCGAGGGGCAAGGTCGGGCTGGCCTCGGGAATCGCCATCCGCTGCACTGCCGGTAGAGCAATGTACGACGCCGCGCCGCACAGCACCGCAAACAACACGTACGATCCGGTCTCGAACGGTTGTCCGAGGAACGTCGAAAACGCATGCAGCACGCCAATTCCGGTCAGGGCAAACACGTTCGGAGCGATCAAACCGAAAGCGGCAAATTGCCAACCGGCGACACCGATGTCCTTCAGTTTTGAAGCCGCGGTCATGCCCATTTCCAACAAAAACAAGCACAAGATCCCTTGGAACAGATTATCGAACAGCGCGTCGTCGGCCAGCGTCACCTTTTCGCCCTGCAGACGCGAGATGAAGCCGATCGCAATGCCGGTGAACAACAAGTAGATGCCAGGGTTGAAGAACACTTCGTGCAGCAATTCTGCCTGAATCCACGAGCCCGACTTGTGCTTGGAGCGGTGACCCGGCGCGTGACTGGGACGATCGGACTCGAGCGACAGTTTTGCCTCAAGCTCTTCGTCTTCAAATCGATCCAACATCGCCTGGGCTGCATCTTCGCTGTTCCACGAGTCGTCGCCGTGACCGCCTTGCGCGATATGCCGCCGCGCGGACCCGACGATTTGAGAATCGGTTTTGCGTTCCGCGTCGTTCTCGGTTTCCTTCCACACGACGGGCTCTTCGTCAAGCACGCTTACGCCAATCGCCGCCGCACCCTGGGTCTTTTGTCCTATGTAGCCCGCCTCGCCGGGCATGTTGCCAGCGATGTCCATCCCCTGTGTCCGCATTCGACTCACGATCGCCAAGGCCACGATGCAGCCGGGAATCTCCATCACGGCCAGCAACACCGGCATGTACGGAGCATAAGCGACGTGCGCCGCCGTGAGCATACCCATGGCCGTGACAAACGTACCGGCCGAGTCCGAGCCGTAGTAGCCGGCCACCGTGGCCGCATCGATCTGCCGCAATCGAGTCGTGGTCCGGAGCACCTTATAGGCAACGAGGCCAATGATCGTATTCGTGACAAAGCCTACGGCGCACAATCCCAGGGCCTGTCCCAGTGACGAGATTGGCAACATGGCCAATTCCTTGCCACCGTGCCAACCGATGGCCAGTAACAAATAGATCGTCAGCCCCTGATACACCGGCTTGGGAAACTCGAATTTCACGCGAAATAGCGGAATCAGAAAGCCCGCATAGAAGAACAACAACAGTGGCTTGAACAGGCTGTGCGACAGGTTGTGCAGGAATTCGAGTAACACGGTGGGCACGTCCTTGGATAGAACAAGTTCGGTAGGGTATCGACTCGGGCGGGGCTATTGGGCATACAGAGTGCCAACTCGCACATAGGTCGATTACGGTTACGCAAGCCAACGGTCACTCTGTGTAGCAAGTCGCTGAGAAACTTCGAGATAGTGAATTTCGGCATCGCGGCGTTGTGCGCCGAATGCGCCTCGGACCAGAGGCGACTCTTAACGGATCGCAAGTTTCATCCGCGACACGCGCTCGGCGGTGCCTAAAGAATTGCCATGGTCTGCCCAATCACTGATACGAACCTGGCCACCGAGTGAGTCGCTGACCTTTGCTTGGTGACACGAGTATGCCCGCGCATCGCCTGACAAAACTGTAACGTGCAACGCACGCTTACATTCTCGTTATTGATCACGCCATTTTGTCGCAGATTGCGATAATGATCTGGGGATCACACGCTTCGGTCGGATGGATCGAGCAGTTGATCGTGGTTCTTTCGTACGTCAAGCAACTCAATCGACTCGACCATGATTCATGCGATCATCGCTTGGAGTTTGCACAATCGCTTGATCGTGATCCTCGGCATGTTGGGGCTCGTGGGTTTCGGCCTTCATGCGGCGACCAACCTCAACGTCGAGGCTTATCCCGATCCGACACCGCCCCTGCTCGGTGTCATCTGCCAGAACCCCGGCGCTAGTCCCGAAGAGATGGAACGTCTGGTCGCGATCCCGATCGAGACCGCTCTCAATGGCATGCCTGGGCTCGAGTATCTGCGCAGCACTTCGCTCGCGGGCTTGAGCGATATTCGTTGCCAGTTTGCTTACGGCACCGACTATGCGACCTCGCGGCAGGAAGTGCTCAATCGCATCGCGAGCGTTGATTTGCCCAGCGGTGTTCGGCCTGAGTTATCTCCGTGGAGCCCCACCGGCGAGATTGTTCGCTACGTGCTCGAAGGGCCCGGCTATACCACCGATCAACTCAAGAGCGTGCAGGATTGGGTGCTCAATCGTGCGCTGAAACAAGTTCCTGGAGTGATCGACGCCACGGGGATCGGTGGCAAGGTCAAGCAATATCAAGTGTTGGTCGACACCGCGCTGATGCGACAGTACGATGTGACGCTGCGAGAGGTGGAAGACGCGATCGCCCGCAGCAATGCGAATGTGGGAGGCGATATTCTTTC
Source organism: Planctomycetaceae bacterium (assembly GCA_016794255.1). GTDB lineage: Bacteria > Planctomycetota > Planctomycetia > Pirellulales > PNKZ01 > JAEUIL01. Next base: position 4,985 of record JAEUIL010000067.1, read on the forward strand.
GCTCGGCACGCAATCGCACAACGTGCGGGCCGTAGGGTTGTTGGGCGGCGGCATTGATCCGCTCGACCC
>JAEUIL010000680.1 GCA_016794255.1 Planctomycetaceae bacterium
GTGACCGCGAATCATGCCGAGGGTACTAAACATGCAGATCGCATAGTCGGCACACGCGTCGGGCAGAAAATCGAGCTCGACGATATTGCCGCGCACGCGATCGACTTGCAGACCATCGAGCTCGGCCTTTTCGCGTACCACTTCCAACATATGCGGCGAGAGATCGACGCCGATCGTGCGAAAGCCGCGTCGCGCAAACGGAATCAGGATCCGGCCGGTACCACAGCCCAGGTCGACCAGCGTGCCGGGCCGTGTGAAGTGTCGCGCCAAGACCGCCTCGTCGAACTCGAACAAATCGTGGGCCGCGAAAACGTCGTCGTAGTCGAACGCGATGTGCTCCGATTGGGTGTATTCCCAGAGCCCGCGGTTGACCCCGGGGGGCAGACGCCATTGCGGCAAATTCAGATTCGACGGCACGTGAGGCCCTTTGAATAACGACGCGCTTCGGAGAACTGTGTGCCATGGCCACGTCCGCGTGGCCATGCGTTTTCACTGGGAAACATGCCCATGCGGACATGGGCATGGCACACGAGTCAGTCAAAAGGCATCACGACTGTCTTTCTGCAGCGGTTGATGGGGCGCGAACCGACCAGTATAATTCGGCACTTTCATCGCACACAATTGGCCGATCGGTCGTGTGCCGGTCGGTTTGGTTCCTCGCCGCAAACCCATTCGCTCGCGGCAGTTCCGTTCGGAAGGAGATTCCTCTAGTGGCTATTCGCGTTGGCATTAACGGCTTCGGCCGAATTGGGCGTCTGGTGTTTCGGGCGATCTGTGACCAAGGTTTGTTGGGCAAGGGTATCGACGTCGTCGCGGTCAACGATCTCGTCCCGGCCGACAATCTGGCTTACCTAGTCAAGTACGACTCGACCCAAGGTCGCTTCAACGGCAGCGTGTCGAGCGAGAAGTCCAAGCCCGACGCCGCCGAAGATGACGTGCTGAACGTCAACGGCCACAAGATCAAGTGCTTGGCCGTGAAGGAAGGTCCCGCCGCGTTGCCGTGGAAGGACCTGGGCGTCGATCTCGTGATCGAGTCGACCGGTTTGTTCACCGAAGCCGAGAAGGCCAAGGGTCACATCACCGCCGGCGCGAAGAAGGTGCTCATCTCGGCGCCGGGCAAAGGCGAAGACATCACGATCGTCAAAGGCGTGAACTGCAGCAAGTACGACAAGGCCGTGCACCACATCGTCAGCAACGCCAGCTGCACGACCAACTGCCTCGCGCCGGTGGTGCATGTGTTGCTCAAGGAAGGTTTCGGCATCGACGAAGGTTTGATGACGACCGTTCACAGCTACACGGCGACCCAAAAGACGGTCGATGGTCCGTCGAAGAAAGACTGGAAGGGTGGCCGCTCGGCCGCGATCAACATCATTCCGTCGGGCACCGGTGCTGCGAAGGCCGTGGGTCTGGCGATTCCTGAGGTCAAAGGCAAGTTGACCGGCATGGCGTTCCGCGTGCCGACGCCGACGGTGAGCGTCGTCGACTTGACGGTCAAGACCGTCAAAGAGACCTCGTACAAAGAGATCTGCGCCGCGATGAAGAAGGCGAGCGAGACGTACCTCAAAGGCATCTTGGCCTACACTGAGGACGAAGTCGTCTCGAGCGATTTCATCCACGACGCTCACTCGAGCATCTTCGACGCTGGCAGCGGCATCGAACTCAACAACAAGTTCTTCAAGCTCGTCAGCTGGTACGACAACGAGTGGGGCTACTCGAACCGCTGCGTCGACGTCATCAAGTTGATGATGGGCTAAGCCGAAGAATCGATAACGATCGAAAACCAAGCCCGGGTGAACGCGTGTTCGCCCGGGCTTTTTTCGTTGGTTGAAAACGGGGAGAAGGGCACCACGGAGTCACGGAGGACACGGAGAAGAACGGGAGAGAGTAATGTATGGATTTCATCCTTCATTCTTCCGCCTTCGTTCTTTTCTTCTCTCTGTGTCCTCCGTGACTCCGTGGTGCCATTCTTCTCTCTTATCGACAAACCCTTTGCCAAACGGGTCGTCCCGACTACGCTGCTGATGGTCGTTCGTCTCGTACTTACAGAGAATTCGTCATGCCTATCGCGTTGATTAGTAGAATCTTGGTCGCGTGTGGCGTGATGTTTCTCGCAACGATCGCAAGCGCGGCGGAGGCCAAACCCGCGCGACCGAACGTGCTCATTCTGATGGCCGACAACTGGGCGTGGCCGCATGCCAGCCGCTATGGCGACCCGGTGGTGAAGACGCCGACGTTTGATCGGCTGGCCCGCGAGGGGATGCTGTTTCACCGCGCGTATTGTTCGGTGCCGTCGTGTGCTCCGGCGCGAGCCGTGTTTCTGACCGGGCAAGCCGCTCATCGGCTCGAAGATGCCGCGAACTTACATGGTCGATTTCCGGCCAAGTTCACGGTGTTTCCGGACTTGCTAGAAAAGGCCGGCTATCGCGTGGGACACTCGGGCAAAGGTTGGGGGCCGGGCAAAGTGCCCGAGTCGGGCCGGTCTCGCAATCCCGGCGGCGACACGTTCGAGTCACTCGACGAGTTCTTGACGAAGTCGGCGACTGACCAGCCGTTTTGCTTCTGGCTCAGCTCGCGCGACCCGCATGTACCGTGGACCGAGGGACGCGATTTCATGTCGGGCATCGACCGCACGAAGATCGTCGTGCCGCCGCATCTGCCGGATCGGTCCGAGGTGCGTGAGGACATCGCAGGCTATTACTGCGAGGTGCAAAACTTCGATCGCGATTGTGACCGGGCGCTCAAGCTGCTCGAGTCTCGGCAGTTGCTCGACAACACGCTCGTGATCATGACCGGCGACAACGGCTGGCAGATGCCGCGCGGGTTGGCCCATATGTACGATCTGAGTACGCATGTGCCGTTGGTCGTGCGACTGCCGCGGCTGATTCGCGCCGGGAGCGACTGCGATGGGTTTGTGAACTTCGAGGATTTTGCCCCCACGCTGCTCGAACTCGCCGGGCTCAAGCCGTCGTCCAACATGACTGGCCGCAGCTTTGCGAACATCTTGCGCGGCGGACCTGTCGAAGGGCGCGATGCCACGTTCATTGAACGCGAACGGCATGCCCACGTTCGCGCGGGAGCGGCGGCCTATCCGTGTCGCAGCATTCGCACGAAGGACTTTCTCTACATCGAGAACCTGCGGCCCGATCGTTGGCCCGCGGGCGATCCGGAGTTGGTATTCAGCGTCGGTCCATACGGCGATGTCGACGGTTCGCTCACCAAGACGCTGCTGACCGCGCGGCCGACGCCGCCCGAGTTGCAACGGTTCTTTGCCCTGACGTTTGCCAAGCGACCGCCCGAGGAGTTGTACGATCTGCGAACCGATCCCGGCGAGATCGACAATCGCGCCACGGAACCGAGTTACGCGATGATCAAGCGACAGTTGGCCGAACGACTGCGCGAATGGCGTGTGGCGACCGCCGATCCGCGTGTGACGCAGGACGATGACCGCTGGGACAAGTATCCGTATTATGGAGGTCCCGCGAGACGGGATCCGGAATTGAAGAAATAGTTCTTGGTGCTTGGTGCTTAGTTCTTGGTTGTTGGGGAATGTGGTGAGTAAAGGCGCGAAACCGCAAGCGAGCTGCAGCAGACACTCGCTTCGAGATGATTTAACGAACTAAGCACCAAGCACTAAGAACTAAGAACTACCCCCCAAACACCACGCCCCCTTGGAATTATCCCCCGTGTTGATCCTGCTAACGAACGATGATGGCATTCACGCTCCGGGCCTGCGAGCGCTCGAAACCGAGCTGCGGACGATCGCCGATGTGTGTGTCGTGGCTCCGGCGACCGAACAGAGTGGCGTCGGACATTCGATCACGTTTCTGCGGCCACTCGTGGCGCACGAAGTTTATGACGGCCAGCGGCTGCGCGGTTGGGCGGTCGAAGGTTCGCCGGCCGACTGTGTGAAGCTCGGCGTGTTCGAGTTCTGTGACCGACGCCCGGACTTGGTCGTCAGCGGGATCAACGGCGGTCTCAACGCCGGGATCAACGTGCTGTACTCGGGCACCGTCGCCGCGGCCATCGAGGGGGCGTTCTTTGGGCTCAACAGCATCGCCGTGTCGCTCGAGTTCGAAGAACGGGCCGCGTTTGATCGGGCCGCGATCCTCGCGCGGCGGGTAATTGAGCAGATTTTGGCCCAAAAGGGGCCGCAACCGCGGTTGTATAACGTCAATATCCCTACAGTCGCGCTAAAGCGATCGAGCGAGGTCCGCGTGGTGCCGATGGGCGTGCATCCCTACGAAGAAGAGTTTGAAAAGCGTGTGGATCCGCGCGGTCGTGATTACTATTGGATGAATGGGAAGCTGAAGAACTTGCCGAACGAGCCGCTCACCGATGTGACCGCGCTCGCTCACGGTTACATCACGCTCACGCCGCTCGATTACGATTTGACTCGACGCGACGAGATGCAGCAGATGGAGCCGTGGAAGTTTGACGCGAGTTGGTAACGGCTTGCATTCAAGTCATTCAGCGATTGCAGGAAGCCGCCGCGAAGTCCGGCGAGAAGGAACGACCTCACGTCACTCCCCAGAGTCAGCCGCGTTGAGGTACTCCCCTGTGTTACGCATGTTCGGCCGTGTGGCATTGCCCGCGGTGTTGGTAAGTTGGTTGAGTTGTGAACCGGCAACGGTCGACGCCGCGCCGTGGATGTTTCAACCATCGACGGTCGCCCCGGCCCCGTTGTATCTCGCGCCGGGTACCGTGATGGATCCCCGTATTGTCGGCGGCCCGCTGTACACGTCGCCGCAGGGCGCGTATCTCCGCGGTGCGTATCGTTTGTCGCGCACGCAGATCAATGTCCGCGGTCGGACCGTCGATCAAATGTGGCATTGGGAATCGTGGGTTCAAGGCGGTCAGCAATACTAGCCGCCCAAGCCGGCGGCTCGGTCCCCGGTCACACGAGCCCGCACGCCTTGCTGGCGTGTGCCATATCCACGTCTTCGTGGACATGCGTGCTCCCCAAGAACATGGCCACGCGGACGTGGCCATGGCACACACGCTTGGTCCACGGTCGCACCGCAACCGGCCGATAGCTTGCAATTCCCCGCGCACTTTGCGACCCTCTGGAGACGCCCGTCCACAACCCGGGCAGGTTTCTCTCCCTCGTCTTCTCAGCGCGACGCATCATGACCGATCCCCGTATCGAAAAGCTGGCCGATGTGCTGGTGAACTACTCGACCCGCGTGCAG
>JAEUIL010000091.1 GCA_016794255.1 Planctomycetaceae bacterium
AGCGCGCGTCGCCCGCCTGATCCTGGCCGTGATCGCCAATCGCACAGTACACACGCCCGTCGTTCGCTAGCGCGATGTCGCCCCACGACGACCATAGGCGACGACTCACGGCGTCGGGACCGAGATTCGTGTGATACGCGAGTTCGACCTGCGGCGCGGTCTGAGCCACGGTGAACGCGACTGCCTTGCCTGCCGATTGCGCCGCAGTGACCTTCGCAGGTAGGGCCAACAGCGCGGGACCTTCGACCTTGAGCACACCATCGACGGCACCACGCAATGCAGGCGGCCAAGAAACGTCAGCTGCGGAAACTGTCGACGTGACGCAGAACCACAACGTGAGTGCAAGTAGCGAGCGCATCGTGAGCCTCGGAGTACGCAGGAGTGCGGAGTGAAGGAGCGTCATCACTGTAACTGACGCGAACGGGCCGGGAAACACTTTCGTTGGGCACGCGTGACGCGTGACCAATGTGTTGCGTCGCACCACGCGGCGACTTACATTCGCTAGCAGCTTTGCCCGCCTGTCCGCCACTCGCCTGGGAGTTGTCTATGTTCCGTCGCACGCTGTTGGCTCTGTTGTTGGTCACGTCGTTCGCGCATGTCGAAGCTGCCGAGAAGCTCGATACCTCCCGCGGCGATCAGATGCTCAAAGCGTACTTCGCCGCCGAGACCGCGAAGCTCGCCGGGGCGTGTCTCACCGATATCCACAGCCGCGAAGATTGGGAATCGCGCCGCGGGGCGGCTCGCGAGCAGTTGTTCGAGATGCTCGGCCTGTCGCCAATGCCGGAGAAAACTCCGCTCAAAGTCACCGTCACCGGCCGTTTCGAGCAGCCCGCGTACACGGTCGAGAACCTGCACTATCAATCGCGTCCCGGTCTGTATGTCACCGGCAACTTGTATGTGCCCAAGGGTTTGACCAAGCCGGCCCCCGCGATCTTGTACGTCTGCGGGCACGCCCGGGTGAAGAAAGGCGACACGTCGTACGGTGGCAAGACGCACTATCATTTTCACGCCGATTGGTTCGCTCGGCATGGGTATGTGTGTCTCGTGATCGACACGCTGCAACTCGGCGAGATCGAAGGGATTCACCACGGCACGTTCAATCATGGCATGTGGTGGTGGAACGCCCGGGGTTACACGTCGGCGGGTGTCGAAGCCTGGAACTGCATCCGCGCGTTGGACCTGCTGCAATCACGTCCCGAGGTCGATGGCGAACGGCTCGGCGTCACCGGTCGAAGCGGCGGCGGAGCGTATAGCTGGTGGATCGCTGCGCTCGACGAGCGGATCAAAGCCGCGGTACCCGTCGCAGGCATCACCGATTTGACCAATCATGTCGTCGATGGCACGGTCGAGGGGCACTGCGATTGCATGTTCATGGTCAATACCTATCGCTGGGATTATGCCCAGGTCGCCGCTCTCGTCGCGCCCCGGGCTCTATTAATCACCAACACCGACAAGGACAGCATCTTTCCGCTTGATGGCGTCACGCGCCTGCATGCCAAGGTGGCCAAGCTCTATAAGCTGTACAACGTGCCGAACAAACTCGGATTGCAGATCAGCGAAGGTGGCCATAACGACATTCCCGAGTTGCAACTGGCTGCGTTTCGTTGGTTCAACCGGCATTTGAAGAACGAAGATCCGCCGATCGAAAGCGCCGCCAAGAAGGTCTTGCAGCCCGAGCAATTGCAGGTCTTCAAGGAGTTGCCGGTCGATCAGCAAAACACGCGGATTCACGAGGTGTTTGTGCCGCAAGCGCCGGTCTTGCCCGCTCCACAATCGGCGAGTGAATTTGCCGCCGAGCGTGCTGCCTGGCGCCAGGCGCTCGATCAAAAGGTGTTCCGCGGTTGGCCGACGACCGCGGGCAGTTTAAATGTCACGCAGGCTTTTTCCGCCGAGAAAGACGGCATGCGGTTGACCGCGTACGACTTCACGAGCCAGGAGCATGTCCGGCTGCGGTTGTACGAACTGCGCCGCGCCGCGCCGGGCAAAGACGATCTGGCCGTGCTCAACGTGCTTGATGACGAAGGCTGGCGCAAATGGCTCGCGACGATGCGGACCGGTTTCGCCACGGCGCTAGCTGACGAGACTTTGCCCGACGAGGACGCGAAAGGTTACGACCAGCTCAAGCAAATGTTCCAGCATTTCCCTTGGACGATGGCCTACATCGCGCCGCGCGGCGTGGGACCGACGGCGTTCGATCAATCGGCCAAGAAACAAACGCAAGTCCGGCGGCGGTTCAACCTGCTCGGCCAAACGCTCGAAAGCATGCAAGTTTACGACGTGCGTCGGGCCATTCAGGCCTTGCGAACGTTGCCCGAGATGCAAGGCGAGCCCCTCTGGTTGCAAGGCGAGCGTGAAGCGGCAGGACTAGCGTTGTATGCCTCGTTGTACGAGCCCGACATCGTACGGCTCGATCTTTGGCATCTGCCACGTTCGCATCGCGACGGGCCCTCGTTCTTGAACGTGCTACGTTATCTCGACGTGCCACAAGCCGTGGCCATGGCCGGCGAGCATTCGCAAATTCGCGTCTATCAACGCGACACCGCCGGTTGGGAATATCCGGCCGCGGTCGCTAAGCAGTTGAAATGGGGCGAGAAGCAGATGGTGATTCGTCCGGTGAAAGCGGAGTGAGCTTTGGGCCGGTGATCATTCAGATTTTTCGATTCTCTAGTCCGTTAATCAGGCCGCTGAGCATCCGCGAGATTTCCTCGAGTTGCTGCTTGAGTACGGTGTGACGATCCTCGGTAACGAGCATTCGTCGGCGGGCCACCTCAAGCTGTGGCACACATTCCTGAACTGAACCGCGAGCGATGCCAAAGAAGTGCTTTCGATCGGGCTTGGTGAATCGGCCATTTCCTTCGGCGATATTGGACGCGATCGAAAGTGATGCGCGATTAAGCTGATCCGCCAAATGGCTATAACGGGCGGGAAACGTTTCCGTCAAAACACAGATATTGTCGGCAAAGTCGACGGACTTTTGATAGACAAGCAGCTTTTCGAAGGCAAACGTCATAAAACGTCAGCTCCCCATCGACCGCCAGCAACACGCTCGAAGCAAGAGAGTAGAGCGGAGAAAGTAGACCGAGTAGCAAGAGAAAGAATTACCACTATCGACGCTTCTTGCCCCTGGGACATCCCCCGATCTTGAAGCGTTCTACTCTCTACTTTCTCTTGTCTACTCTCTATTGGCCTACGGCCAATGGACTGGATGGGAGTCGAACCCACGACCTCCGCATTGCGAACGCGGCGCTCTCCCAACTGAGCTACCAGCCCTAACGCAACCCCATGGGCTGCATCACATTATGATATCCGGTCGGCGACCCTTTGCAAGGCCCGTGTGAGCGTGCGGCCTGCAACCGCTTGGCCCCGAATCTTTACGGCTGAAACGTTCGACCGGCGATGACCCCCGCCTGATCGAGTTGCTCGCGAATCTCGGTGAGCCGTTGCGTGAAGCGACCGGCCGACAACTCAGCCTCGAACGTGCTGACATCGCCATAGACCAGATGGCTGAGAAACTTCACCGCCCAATTGAGTGCCAGCGGACTGATCGTCACCACAATCCGGCCATGACGATACGCTTCCCACATCTCGATCGCGGTCCCCATCGTCGCCTCGGGCACAAACGCAATCACCACGTCGCTCGCGCCGCACATGCGATTATGGTGAAAGAAAACCTGCCGGCCTTGCGACTCGTCGTAACCCAATGACTCGCGATGATTGGCCAGCGGATCATACACCTCGGCCCCGGCCACATGCGCTACGAGCAACTCGCGCAGCCGAGACCGATAATCTTGTTGATGCAAGACCGCATCGCGATGCGAACCTTGCATGATGCCCGCGAGAAAGAACTTCATAAAGGACGATGATTAACGAGGAACGTGTGAGGTGAATCACTACCGCAGAGCGTCAGGCACGCGGGCTGAATCTAGCATGGTCGCCCCCGGTTTGCATGGTCCGGCCTGGACGTGAGTTTATAGACGACTAGATTGCCAATGAGCCAGGGCGACCAACGGAAGCCCGGTATTTACCGGCTGCGCGTTGCTTGCCTAGGCGCTTTGACTGTGCAGGGTTCA
>JAEUIL010000096.1 GCA_016794255.1 Planctomycetaceae bacterium
TTCGTTGAGTTCGACCAGATCCAAGTCGTCGATCGTCAGACCCGCGCGAGCCAGCGCTTTGCGCGTCGCCGGGATCGGGCCGATGCCCATGTAACGCGGATCAACGCCAACCACCGCCGTCGACACGACTCGCACCAGCGGCTTGAGCCCCAACTCGTGGGCGCGCTCGGCGGACATGATCAACAAGCCGGCGGCGCCGTCGTTGAGCGGCGAGCTATTGCCCGCCGTGATCGAGCCGCCGTCGGGCTGAAACGGCGTGGCCAGTTCGCTGAGCGAGTCGAGATTCGTGTCGGGCCGAATGCATTGGTCGATTTCAAAGATCGCCGGTTCGCCGTTGGGCTTGTGACCGGGCGTGGGGACGATCTCACGATGGAAATCGCCGCGCTGCGTGGCGGCAGCCGCCTTCTGATGGCTGGTCACGGCGTACTCGTCTTGCTGCTGGCGCGAGATGCCGCGCTGCTTGGCGAGCGCCTCGGCCGTGTTGCCCATCACGAGTGACTCGATCGGAAACCGTTCGAACACGTGCGGATTGACGATCTGACACGTCTCCATCGGGACGTGATACATGTGCTCGACACCGCCGACGATCTGCACATCCTCGGCACCCACCATGATGGCGTGCGACGCCTGATTGAGAGCCTGCAGACTGCTGCCACACAGACGATTGACGGTCGTGCCGCCGGTTTCAAACGGCAGACCCGCCATCAGGCCGACCATGCGAGCGACGTTAAACCCCTGCTCCTCACGCTGGCCGGTGACGCCGATAAGCAAGTCTTCCACGATCGCAGGATCGATTTTGGTCCGCTCGATGAGTGCGCGTACGACCCCGGTCGCGAGATCGTCGGCACGAACCTCACGATAGTAACCTTGTTTCTTGTGCGCACGTCCGATCGGTGTCCGCGCGCAGGCAACCACGACGGCCTGTTTCATGCCGTTTTCGATCGGCCCGGGAGAGCCGAGACCAGTCCAATAAAATCCCCATGCCGACGCAATCACGTTTGACCCACGATCGCGGCGACAAGCGGCCCCTATTGTAGTCATCGCCCGACGGGAGATATAGGCCCCCGGCGATCAATCGAGCCGAGTTGCCCACTGCCCTTCGCACAATCGGCCGGACCGTTTTAACCGGCGGGTCGGGCGACCTTGCCGAGTAGGCCCATCAACTCGGCGTGTAGCGGAGCCGTGCCCGCGGCGACGAAATGCGGTGGATCAAGGCGGAACTCACCGCCGGCCGCGTCGGTGACCAAGCCCCCGGCCTCTTGAATGAGCAACACTCCCGCGGCGATATCCCAGACGTGGGCGTATTGCGACCAATAGGCGTCGTAGCGCCCGGCGGCGACGTAACAGAGATTCAGAGCCGACGAGCCCATCCGCCGCACCGACTGCACGGCGAGCGCCACCTCGACAAACTCGGCCAGCGCGTGCGACTCACGGGTCACTTTCGGCGGCAGCGAGCTCGCCACGACCGCGTCGCGCAACTGCGACACACGACTGACACCGAGCGGTCGTCCGTTCAACGTCGCGCCTTGGCCCTTCGCGGCGGAGAAGCATTGATCGGCGACCGGATCGTACACCACGCCTACCTGCAACTGCCCGTTCTGCTCCAGGGCAATCGACACGCAATACGCCGGGATGCCGTGCACATAATTCGTCGTGCCGTCGAGCGGATCGACAATCCAGCGATAGCCCTGATCGCGGCTGGGGATCGACGAGTTTTCCTCGGCCAGGAACCCATGTTGCGGAAAGGCACCGAGTACCGTTTGCTTGACGATCTCTTGCGACGCCAGATCGGCCTCGGTCACCAGATCGGCCGGGCCTTTCTCGCGCACCTGGAATTTGCCCGCCCAATCGAGCAGCACTTGCCCGCCAGCGCGGGCGGCACGTTCACACACTTCGCGAAAATCGGCAAGGCTCGGCACGTTGAACTCCCGGGAAAAAGTTAGGGCGTCGCGCCGAGCGCGAATTGAGCATGTGGCAACAGCAATGGTTGTTCGTAACGTTGCAACAGCCGCACCACCTCGTCGGGCGTGGCCAACGTTTCAAAGCCCATCGGCTCGACGATCTCGTCGCCCAATTGGCTGAGCAGAAAGACTTTCGTCTGCTGCAACAGGCGAATCAACGTGAGCGCGTCGAGAGCGTCGGCCGGGCGATGCTCGTGCAACCACGCCTCGAGTCGCTCGGGCCGCACGTTTCGCCGAATATGTCGCAAACCCTCGCCGGGCTCGAAGGCCAATTCGGTGCAGAGCGCGATCGCGACCTCGCCTCGACTCAGATCGACGTGATCGAACGCGGCCAGTAGCGCTCGAACGAGGTTGCTCCACGTCTGCTGTTCGGCTCCACCGCTGAGCGCCGCCACGACGAGATCGCCCTTCACGCTTTGATCGGTACTCCACGCCGCCGCGTTGCGTCGTCGCAGCTCACGTTCGACATGCTCAGGATCGCCGGCCAGAACATCCATTAGCGCGTCGGGACCCGCGGGGACACATTGCACGGTGAATACCGCTCCGCCGATCCAGCCGAGCTTCGCCACCTCACGCCGCGCCAACTCCAGCATCTGATTGCGCGCTTCGCCGCCGAGCGGATCGACCAAGCCGGGGTTGCGGTAGCGACGTTGCGAGTCGAGATCGGAGAAGCAGGGGAACAACCCGGTGTAGATCCCCAGGTCCTCGTAATCGCGCCCTTGATGGGCATGCCCGACCGTGATGAGCAAGTCGGCATCGCAGATCGTGCGATTGAGATAGATCGTCCGCCCCTTGCGGTTCGCGGCGAGAAACTCAAGCCGGTCACGATTCGTGGGGTCGTGACGTTCGAGTTGCACCTGACCGCGTAACAGCGCCGGCAAACGCTGGCGGGGATCGTGTGGCTCGTCCGCAGCGCAGACAACGGTAATACTGTCGGGCTCGGCCCCGGCTTCGACCAATTCATGCACCAAGCCCGCCACGACCGCGGCGCTCTGCACCACGCCGGGTGCTAGCGCTATGGCCACATGATCGTCGGGAACGAGCGCCTGGGCCAAGGCGGGGAACTCAAGCGGCGACCGAATCGCGGCGCGCGTGGCTGCCTGGGGATCGACGAGCGGTTCGCCCTGCGGCAGTGTTAGCTGACGCCAGTTCGCCCGGCTCGCTTTCGCTAGCGGCAATTCGACATTCGCACCAAACGTAAAATTTACAGGCATGACGAGCTTCAATGGCGAGGAAGCATCCCCGGTTTCGTTCGTAGCCGAATTCGCCAGAATTCGGGAGATCCGTGACACACCCCGAACTCTGGCGAGTTCGGCTACTTGGTGCCTCTTCCGATGGCATTCGCGGGGTCATTATCGAGCGGATCGGCCGGGGGTCAAGAATCCGAGCTTTACCGCCGAGCCCGGATTCTGAATAATGCCAGAGCACGGAAGTCACTACAGCTACAGTTGTTACGCGAGGACACCATGACGGTTGTCGAGGCTCGGAAATCCACTGCCACCATGCTCGGGCGACAGTTCGCGCTGACCGTCGCTCTGTTGCTATCCCTAATTCTGGGCGGGGTCGCGGGTTGCAACACGGCAGGCGCTCCACCCGCAGAGCCCAAGACCGGTCGCGAATGGCTCGAGCGTATGGCCGAGGCGTACCGGACTGCCACGTCGTACGCCGACGCCGGCGAGGTACGCCGCAAGTTCGTCCTCGCAGGTAAAGCTCAGGACGAACTCTACAACTTTGCCGTGAGTTTCGAGCGGCCGGGCAAATTGCGGCTGCAAGCGTATGAAGCCCATGTGGTGTGTGACGGCACGAAGTTTCGCGCCGTGATCGACAATTATCCCGATCAATTGCTCGAGCGCCCCGCCCCGGCCAAGATCACCACTCAGGAAGTCTATTCCGATCCGCTGCTGTTCCAAACGATCATTCAAGGCGTCGCCAGCGGCTCGCTGCAGTTGGCGCTGTTGGTCGACCAAAGCCCGTTGACTCCGATTCTCGATGGGTCCGACGTTCCCGAGACGCTCGGCACTGAAACCATTGACGGTCATCCCTGCCAAGGCGTGAAGATGGTGCGACCTGACGGCAAGCTCGTGTTCTGGATCGATAAGAAGACCTTCGTGCTCCGCCGGGCCGAGTATCCGGTCGACGAACTGGAACGCGAACTGAAACGCATGGGCGAGACCAAAGATGTGACGATGGTCGCCGATTTCAAAGGTGCCACGCTCGGCGGCACAATCGATCCGCTGGCGTTTAAGCTCGAACCACCGGCGTCGGCCCGGGTGCTGGCCAAGTTCGAACTCATCGCGCGGCCCGAGCCGCTCTCGCCACTCTTGGGCAAGAAGGTGACCGACTTCCATTTCACGACCCTCGACGGCAAGAAAGTCACCGCCGAAATGCTGCGTGGCAAAGTCGTGGTGCTCGACTTTTGGGCCACCTGGTGCGGACCATGCTTCGAGAACCTGCCGAAGTTGAACGTGGTCGACGGCCGGTACAAGGGGAACGACAAGATCGCGATCTATGCGGTGAGTATCGACACGCCGCTGGCCAAGTCGCCGCCGACCAAGCAGGTCTCGACCGGCGGCGCGAGCGCTGACCCGGGTGTGAGCGACGACGAGGTGCAGGCTGCGTTTCGTCGGGCCCAACTGAACATTCCGATCCTCCGCGATCTAGAACAGAAAGCGCGGACCGCGTTTGGCGTCGAGAAGATTCCGAACATGTTCATTCTTGGACCCGACGGCACGGTCGAAGACCACGAGGTCGGCGTGAATCCCGACTTGGCGGTCGATTTGCCGCTGCGACTCGACAAATTGCTCGCCGGTCAAAGCTTGCAGCAAGACGCCATTCGCCGCCACGAGCAACGCGTGCGTGAGTACGAGAACCAGTTCAAGACCGAGCAAGGTTCGCAACCGGCCCTCGAACGAGCCACGATCGCGCCGAAGAGCACGCCCGTCACGCTCAAGCTGAAACCGGCTTGGAACGTGAACTCGCTCAAGGAGCCCGGCAACGTGCTGACCTATCTCGAAGGTGGGTTGCCCGTGATCCAGGTGCACGATGGCTGGAAGAAGGTGGTCGAACTCGGCACAGATGGCAAAGTCGTCGCCGAGCATCCGCTCACGATGCCGAGTGATGTCGAAGAGGGGATCGTGACTTACTTGCACACCACGATCGATGGCGAAGGGCGACGTTGGTTCGTCGGCGGAGCGAGCACCCGGCAGCAGGTGCATGTGTTCGATCAGCAATGGAAGCGCACACTCAGCTACCCACAAGAAAAAAGTGCCGGCGGGATCGCCGATGCGCAGCTGGGTGATCTCGACGGCGACGGCAAGCTTGAGTTGAACGTCGGCTATTATGATGTCGTCGGCGTGCAGAATGTCTCCCTCGAAGGCAAACGCAACTGGAGCGTCCGCTCGATTACGAACGTGTTTCGCATCGCGGTCACCAATCCCGATCCGTCGAAGCGTCGCGGGCTGCTCTGCACCAACGATCGCGGCACGGTCGTATTGGTCAACGCTCAGGGACAGGAAACACCGCCCGTCACGGTCGGTAATCGGTTTGTGCGCGCCATTTACGCCGAGGACATCGACGATGATGGCCAGCAAGATCTACTCGCGATCACCGCCACCGCCCCGGGACACGACACGCTCGTGGGCCTCGACGCCGGCGGTCGTGAGACCTGGAACTATCCGCTGCCCGTCGGATTGCAAGGTCACCCGGCGATCGAGATGGTCACCTACGGCAAGCTGGTCGGCTCTACCGGTCAATGGGTGGTCGCGGCCGGCGACGGCTCGATTCACATTCTCAACATCGACGGTACGCCGATCGACCGCTTCAACTACGGCTCGGCGCTCGCTGGCATCGGCGTCGTTCCCGGCGAAAAGCCGCTGCTCGTCGTCTCGCACGGCGCAGGCGTCGAGGCATGGACGATTGAAAAATAGTATGAGATTGAGGGCGAAGGGAACACGGATGAACACGGATTAAGGGGATGAACGGGGATCAGAAGAAGCGGGAAAGTAGTGAGCAGAAAGTAGATAATCCCTGTTATTCGCCGTCTCTCGATCTATCATGAAACGAATCGCGAGTCGCTTTCATTCCCTCGATCCGTGTTCATCTGCGTTCATCCGTGTTCCCTACACTTCGCTATTGGCTCACGCTCACCGCTGTTCTCTTCCTTGGCGGCCTTGTGCGGACCGCGAGCGTGTGCGCCGCGGATGATCCCGCGTACATCGAACGACTGCGGCAGCGTTTGTCGTCGGGCATACTCAAGTGGGGTGGCGATGCCGAGGCGTCGGCGCCGTATCAGTTGCGTGACCCGGCTGATCCCGAGCGAGTGATCGGCTTTGAAGTCGAGATCGCCGACGCTCTGGTGGCCGAGATCAGTCGCCGCATCGAGCGGCCACTCAAAGCCGAGTTCGTCCAGTACAACTGGGTGTCGCTCGAACCCGGCCTGCAAGAGACCAAAGACTTCGACATGATCTTGGCGGGCTTCGAGAAGAACGCCGACAACACCGGTCGGGTCGCGTTCACCCGCGGCTATTACGTCTACGGTCAACAACTCGTCGTGCGTGCCGACGAGACGCGAATCAAGTCGCTGAGCGACTGCGTTGATATGCGCGTCGCCACACTGGCCGGTGCACTCTCGGATCGCATTCTGCAAGAAGTCGGCGTCAAGCAAATTGTCGGCTTCGATACGCAAGTCGAGCCGTATCGCGATCTCGAATTGGGGCGCGTCGATGCGGCGCTACTCGATTACCCGATCTACACGTTCTACGCCGCTCCCAATCCGCGGTTGAAAGCCGCCTGTCCGCCGACGCATCAGAACACGTACCACGCCGCGCTGCGGCTCGACGATCGCGATCTGACCGCCGCGGTTGACGACGCCCTGAGCCAGCTCATGATTCGCGGCACGCTCCGCGACATTTTGCGGAAGTGGCGATTGTGGAACGCCGATCAACGTGGCCTGCCCGACGGTAAGCATCGCGAGGCGGAATTGCTCGGCCTGGGCTTCGATGCTCAAGGGCAACCCGTCGATCCCGCCACGCTGCCGCCGGTGCAAGAGATTCCCCGCGATATGATCGCCGAGTCGAGCGATCATTGGACCTTCGACGTCTATTTTCCCGTGTTGCTGCGAGCGGCGGGCATGACGGTCCAACTCACCTTTGCGAGCATGGCCGTGGCGATGGCGATTGGCTTGCTCGTGGCGGTCTCGCGACTTTACGGTCCCGCGCCGTTGCGGCACGCCGCGCTCTGCTACGTCGAGTTCTTCCGCGGCATTCCGCTGTTGCTTGTGCTCTATTTTATTTACTACGGAGCGCCGAACCTGGGCTTCGAGATCAGCGCCATTCCCGCGGCCATTCTCGGCTTTGGCATCGTCTACGCCGCGTATGAAGCCGAGGTGTATCGCAGTGCAATCGAAAGCGTGCCGCGTGGACAATGGGAAGCCGGGCGAGCGTTGGGCATGGCCGACGTGCAGGTCTTCCGCCGCGTGATTTTTCCGCAAGCGTTTCGCACCGCACTCGGGCCGATGACCAACGACTTCGTGGCGATGTTCAAAGACACGAGCCTCGTCAGTGTGATCGCCGTGCAGGAATTGACCAAAGAGTATCTGGTCTTGGCCCGGTCGAGTTTCAAGTTCGTCGAGCTGGGTCTGCTCACCGCGGCGCTCTACATGGCGATGTCGATCCCGCTCGGCTATTTGTCCCGCTATCTCGAACGCCGTTGGGGACCCAAGCGATGAGCCCGTCGCCGCAGCCATTCATTGCCGTGCAAGGTGTCACCAAACGGTTCGCCGATCGCTTGGTGCTCGACGACGTGAGTCTCGACATTTATCCCGGCGAGACGGTCGCTTTGATCGGTCCCAGCGGCGGCGGCAAGAGCACGTTGCTCCGCTCGATCAACGCCCTGAACACGATCGACGCCGGCCAGATCAAAGTCGGCGAGCATGTGCTCGCTGGTAACGGCGCATCGCTCGGCCAAGGCACCATCGTGCGGCAGATCCGCTGTGTCGTCGGCATGATCTTTCAAGACTTTCAACTCTTTCCGCATCTGAGCGCGCTCGATAACGTGATCGAGGGCCCCTTGCGGGTCCTCGGTTGGTCGCGTGACAAGGCGGTCGCCAAAGGCCGTGAGTTATTGGATCGCGTTGGTCTCGGCGATCGTTCGCAGGCGTTTCCCGACCAACTGTCGGGCGGGCAGAAACAGCGGATCGCCATTGCTCGCGCCTTGGCCATGGAGCCCCGAGGGCTATTGTGCGACGAGATCACTAGCGCTCTCGATCCCGAGTTGAAACACGAAGTGCTCGAAGTGCTCAGCGATTTGAAGAAGGAAGGGATGACGCTGATCGTCGTGACGCACGAGATCGGGTTCGCCCGCCGGGCTGCTGATCGGGTCGTGGTCCTGTGCGGCGGCAAGATTATCGAGGACGGCCCGCCCGACGCGGTGCTTGGCGATCCAAAGTCGGCACGGACGCGACAGTTCCTGCAGAATGTGTTAGCGTAAATCGGCTTTGTAATCTGCGATCCGCCCTTCGCACGAGCCTCATCATGCGCCGCCTCCATTGCCTTTGGGTCCTAACCCTCGCTTGCGGTTTCGCGCCCATCTCGGCTGCCGAGACCGACGTGATCCCGCCACCGCTCGCGCCCCTCGAAGCGCTCACGACGTTCGTGCTGCCCGAGGGCTTCGACATTGAGTTAGTCGCCGCCGAGCCGTTGGTGCGCGATCCGATCGCGATCGCGTGGGGGGCCGATGGCAAGTTGTGGGTGGTCGAGATGGGGGACTATCCGCTCGGTGTCGATGGCAAGGGTTCGTTCGGCGGCAACGTCAAGTTTCTAGTCGACGACGATGGCGACGGCCGGTACGATCGCGCCACCACGTTTCTCCCGGGCCTGCCGTTTCCTACCGGCGTGTTGCCCTGGGGCAAGGGGGTGATCGTTTCTGCAGCACCCGAGATTTTCTACGCCGAAGATCGCGACGGTGATGGTCAGGCCGAGGTGCGCGAGACGCTCATTCGTGGCTTGGCCGAGGGGAATCAGCAGCATCGTGTGAACGGCCTGCGGCTCGGGCTCGACAACTGGATCCACTGTGCCAACGGCGACAGCGGCGGTCTGGTCGAGGCCGTCAAGTCGGGCGTGAAATTGAATCTCGGCCGACGCGACTTTCGCTTCCGCGTCGACGACGGCCGGCTTGAGCCCGTCACGGGTCAAACCCAGTTCGGGCTCGACATGGACGACTGGGGCCATTGGTTCGGGTCAAGCAACAGCCGGCCGCTCACCCATTACGTGCTGCCCGACCATTACCTGCGACGCAATCCGCACGCAATCATCACGCAGACGAGCCGCGAGGTGCCCGAGGCGTCGGGGGCGGCACCGGTGTTTCCCGCCAGTCGCACGTTGGCCCGATTCAACGATTTGAACAAAGTCAATCGTTTCACGAGCGCCTGTGGCGGCACGATCTATCGCGACGAGCTGTTGGGAGTCGAGTTCATCGGCAATTCGTTCGTCTGCGAGCCGGTGCACAATTTGGTGCATCGCGAAGTGCTCGAACCGCAGGGAACGTCGTTCGTCAGTCGCCGAGCCCCCGGCGAACAGCGGAGCGAGTTCGTCGCCTCGACCGACGTGTGGTTTCGCCCGGTGATGGCTCGCACGGGCCCCGACGGCGCGTTGTGGATCGTCGACATGTACCGAGCCGTAGTCGAGCATCCCGAGTGGATTCCGAAAGATTGGCAAGCCAAGCTCGATTTGCGAGCCGGCCAAGATCGCGGGCGAATTTATCGAGTGTACCGTGAAGGTCATGAACCCCGGGCGACCCGTGCCTTGGGGCAACTGCCGTCGACCGATCTGGTCGACATGTTGCTCGATCCCAGCGGCACGGTGCGCGATCAAGCTCGGCAGTTGATCTTGGAACACGGCGATCGTTCGCTCATTCCGCAGGTGCGTGCCTTGGCGATTCGCAGTTCCACGGCCCAGTCGCAGGTGCAGGCGCTCTCGATTCTGACCGAATGGGGCGACATGCGCGAGTCGATGATCGCACAGTTGTTGCGTGACCCGCTGGCTCAGGTGCGCATTGCGACGCTCCGGGCGCTGGAACGGATGCTAAAGCTCGACGAGCCGGGCGAACTCGAATGGATCACGGAACTCGAAGACCTGCGGCACTGTGCGACGCATACCGATGCTCAACTCCGGTTGCAAACCGCTCTAGCATTGGGTGAGCTCAACGCAACTGCGTTCGCGAAGCGAACCTGGCGAACGGTCGAGTTGCCGCAGGTGGGCGAACTTCTCGCCGAGATCGCGATTCGTGATCACACCGATCCGTGGATCACCGCCGCGGTCGCGAGTTCGTTGCACGCCGACAACCTCGCCTCGTTCACGCAGCGGCTGTTGAGCACCGATGTACCACCGCTTCAGCGTGCTGCTATTCGCGAGGCCTGGATCAACACCGTCGTCGGGCTCGATCATCGCCCCGCGTTGCAGACCCTGCTGGCTTGGCTCACGCGCGGCGAAGCGCTCCAACTGACGGCCGAAGCATCGCAAGCCGTGCAGACGTTGCTCGATCAGTTGGATCGCGACCGTCGCACACTGGACGATCTGGCGGCAGCAGATTCGTCGGCTGTCGCCAAGCTGCAAGCGATTCTTGCCCGGGCCGGGAAGACGGTTGCCGACGACAAAGTCGACTTGGGCGAGCGCATCGCCGCGATCGGCCTGCTCGGGCGGATTGCCACGCAGCGCCACGCTGACGAGCAGCAGTTGATTGCCTTGCTTTCGCCGACAACGCCCAACGAACTGCGCGACGCCGCGCTCGCGTCCCTTGCGCGAATCGGCGACCGCGGTGTGGCTGTGGCGGTGCTCGCCCATTGGTCGATGGCCACGCCCGGCTTGCGCACGCAGGTTGTCGATTTGCTCTTGGGACGCGAGACCTGGATCGAGCCGTTGTTCTTGGCCATCGAGCAAGGCCAGCTACGGCCTCAAGACTTGAATGCCACGCAGCGCCAACGGCTCACGCAACACCGCGCACCGAAGATTCGCGATCGAGCCGCGGCGGTTCTGGCGACCGTGCAGAACACACCCCGGGCGCAACTCGTCGAGCAGTTTCAAGATGTGTTGCAACTAACCGGTGATCGCGAGCGCGGTCGGCAGGTGTTCGGCAAACGGTGCGCGGCGTGCCACAAGCTCGGCGAGGTCGGCCATCCGATCGGGCCTGATCTCATGGCACTCACCGACAAGTCGCCACGCTCGTTGCTCGTCGCGCTGCTCGATCCCAATCGGGCCGTCGAGGCAAAGTATCTCACCTACACCGCGGTCACCACCGCAGGCGTGACCCACACCGGCATGCTCGTCGACGAGTCGGGCGGCTCGATCACCTTGCTCGCCGGTGAAAACAAACGGGTGACGCTCGTGCGGAGCGAGATCGACGAGTTTGCCGGGTCGACCAAATCGCTGATGCCCGAGGGGCTGGAGAAAGATGTCACACGGCAGGAGATCGCCGACTTGCTGGCCATGCTCGGCGAGTTGCGAGCGCCGCGGAAAACGTTCGCGGGGAACGCGCCCGTGGTGGTGAAGCCCGAGTCGCTGCGCGGCGAGTTCTGGCTGCTCGCAACTCAGGCCGAGATTTATGGCTCGACCTTGGTCTATGAACCGACGTTTCAAAATCTCGGTTACTGGCAAAGCGCCGACGATCACGCCGCGTGGATGATCGACATTCCCACCGCGGGCAAGTTTGAATTGAGTTTCGAGTACGCGGTGCCCGGCGACTCGGCCGGGAGCGTCGCTCATGTCGCGATCGGCGATCAGCGGCTGAGCGTCGCGGTGAAATCGACCGGCGGTTGGGAAACGTTTGGTACGGCCACGCTCGGCAACGTGACGCTGCCGGTCGGTGAGCAGCGCGTGGTCGTGTGCTGCGACGGCAAACCCGCGAAGGCGCTCTTCGATTTGAAGAGCGTACGACTGCGACCGGTCCGCTAAGTGAGCACGTATTGGAAATGTGTGCCATGCCCATGTCTTCATGGGCATGCGAATCGTCAGCGAGCATGGCCACGCGGACGTGGCCATGGCACACGAGTCTCGCAAGTTACATCTCAGGTGACCGCCGCTGGTCGAGCGACGGGGCAAGTGCTACGATCCAGGTCGAACATCAGTCCACAGAGTTTGGAATTCATTTGTCACGGTTTGAGGAGTTCTCATCATGGCCCGTACGCCGAGCACCATGTTGCCGTTGGAGACCGCGTGTCCCGACTTCTCGCTGCCCGGCGTCGATGATCGCACCTGGTCGCGGGCCGACTTTCAATCGCAACCGGCGTTGCTCGTGGTGTTCATGTGCAACCATTGCCCCTTCGTCAAACATCTGGCCAGCGGCTTGGCGCAACTCGCGCGGGATTATCAGCCCCGGGGACTCGCGATGGTCGGCATCAGCTCGAACGACGCCCAGGCTTATCCGGCCGACTCGCTGGAGATGATGAAGGTCGAAGCTCGTGACCGAGGTTACGGGTTCCCCTATCTGTTCGATGGCACGCAGGCAATCGCGAAGGCGTTTCGAGCGGCCTGCACTCCGGACTTCTTCTTGTTCGATGCCGGGCACCGGCTCGTGTATCGCGGCCAATTCGACGCCAGCCGCCCGGATAACGGCATCCCGGTAACGGGTGCCGATTTGCGCAGCGCGATCGACGCCGTGCTCGCGGGTCGGGCTTTGTCGGCCGAGCAAAAGCCGAGCATCGGTTGCAATATCAAGTGGATCCCGGGCCAAGAGCCGGACTACTTCAAATAGTTGAATCGTTGCTGCTCCTCAAGCCGACGGGCCGCGTATCCCGGCAGTAATCGCCGGACAATCGGCACAACCGGCCCGCAGCCTGATTGGCGAGCGGCAATTGTTTATTTCTCCCGCGTCGCAGGGCATACTGAAGTATCGTCCCCGCTCGGAATGCAGACTCGCGCGATGCTTCACGGCCAAAAGATCGTTGTTGTTATGCCGGCTTACAACGCCGAGCTGACCCTGCGTCAGACCGTGGCCGACATTCCGCCGCAAGCCGCCGATGCCCTGGTGCTCGTCGACGACGGCAGCCGCGATCGCACGGTTGAACTGGCTCGTTCGTTGGGCATCCCCACTTGGGTGCATCACCGCAACTACGGTTACGGCCGCAATCAGAAGACGTGCTACGCCAAAGCTCTGGAGTTGGGCGCCGATGTCGTCGTGATGCTGCATCCCGACTATCAGTACACGCCGCGATTGATCCCAGCGATGGCCAGTCTCATCGCGCTCGAGCAGTTCGACGTGGTGCTCGGCTCGCGGATTCTTGGCGGAGGCGCGCTCGCCGGGGGAATGCCGCCTTATAAATACGTCGCCAATCGCGCGTTGACCTTCGTGCAAAACCTGCTGCTCGAACACAAGCTGGCCGAGTATCACACCGGTTTTCGGGCCTTTTCCCGGCAGGTGCTTGAAGCGTTGCCGTTGGGCGAGAACGCCGACGATTTCGTGTTCGACAACCAGATGCTGGCCCAAGCGATTTACTTCGGCTACCGAGTCGGCGAGATCACGTGTCCGACCCGCTATTTCAACGAAGCGTCGTCGATTCCGCTGGGTAAATCGATCCGCTACGGCCTCGGCGTATTGCGGACGAGCGCTCAATTCTGGCTCGCCAAGCATGGGTTGCTCGCCAGTCGGATTTTCTCGCCCGAGGGGCGCAAGTTGCGTGACGATATGATCGAGCATTACGCCTGCGAGTCACGGGCCGTGGGATAAGTATTCTCCCGCTGTTGGGCACTCCGCGCTTGTTTTTCATTTTCTGGGGTGCAATAAACAACCGACGGCAGCGTTGCCAATACGGCTACACTCGTGGCCCAGGGTCACTGGCCCACGTCAGCCGGGTTCCGCGGAGAGCATTTGTCATGCTACAGGCTTGGTCTTGCCGAAGGTTCCGCCCTGTTCTCGCCACATT
>JAEUIL010000102.1 GCA_016794255.1 Planctomycetaceae bacterium
TGACGGGCGACGATACCCCGGGCGTGGAATATGACCCACCCGACCCGTGCCCAACGTGCGGCGGGCTCGCGTTCTGGTGGTCACTTGCGGGCGAGCATCATTGCACCCAATGCGACCCGCCGACCAAGGCAATCGAATGGCTCGACCGAGCCCAACGCATCCGCGACAAGCTCCGTCTGCCAGCTAACACGCTCGCCGATCGCATGTTGGTCGACTTGCGGCAGCTTACGAACCGGGATTAGAACAACGTGCAACCGAGGGAGAATCAAACCAATGGCTAGCTTGTACAAGAAGTCGACTACGGCGACCGATCCCAAGTCGGGCCGCAAGGTTAAACGCAAGTCGGCGAAATGGTGGGGCAAGTATCGAGACCCGGCATCGGGCAAGGTCAAGTGGGTTTCGCTGGCGACCGATAAGGCCGCGTCGCAAGCGATGCTCAACCGGCTCGTGACCCGGGCCGAGAATCTCGCGGCGGGCCGGCTCGATCCGTCCGACGAACACCAACGCCGGCCCCTCACTCAACATCTGACCGACTTCACCAAGAATCTGTCGGATCGAGGCAACACGACGGACCATATCAAATCGACCACGCAACGGGTTCAGGACGTGCTGATGGGTTGTCGATTTACATTCATCAACGATATCAGTGCAAGCCGCGTCCAATCGTTTCTTGCTGATCTCCGCGCCGGCGGTCGAGCGTTGGCCACTCACGACGAGACGTTATCTAAGCGACCCACAAGCATTGCCAACGCTAACCATTATCTGCGGGCAATGAAGATGTTCACGCGCTGGTTGGTCAAAGATCGGCGCACCGACGATGACCGTTTGGCCCATCTTTCGTATCAGAATGTCGAGACTGATCGACGCCGCGTTCGCCGTCCGCTTACGATCGACGAACTGTCGCGATTGATCGAAACCACGGAAGCCGGCCCCGAGCGGCTGTGTTTGTCGGGACCGGATCGGGCCGCTCTCTACACTCTCGCCGCGTTCACCGGGTTTCGTCGCAATGAACTCGGTTCGATCACGATCGACTCGTTTGACTTCGCATCTGTGCCAGCGACCGTCACGATCGAGGCGGCCTACGCCAAGAATCGACGCCGTGACATGATCCCCTTGCAAACCGACGCGGCCGAACGGTTGCAACGGTGGCTGGCCAGCAAGGGAAAGCTCAATCATCGTCGGCCCCTGTTCAATGTCACCAACGCACATACCGCGACCATGCTCCAAGCCGATCTGCGGGCAGCCGGCATCGAACCCATCGACGAGGCGGGGCGCGTGGTCGACTTTCACGCCCTGCGGGGAACATTCATTAGCAACTTGGCCAAGGCCGGCGTGTCACTCACAATGGCACAAAAGCTGGCCCGACACAGCGACCCCAAGTTGACGGCCAACGTCTACACGGTGCTCGGGGTGCTCGATCACGCCGCGGCAGTCGAATCTCTGCCGATGATCGTCACCGGGCCGGCTCCCCATACCGAAGCCGCCACGATGCGGGCCACCGGGACCGATGGCAGGATCGACGAGAGGATAATCGACGTGTCAGTGGTGCCCTCTGTGGTGCCCTGCGGTGCCCAAATTAGTGCCCTACGGCTCGCATCGATCCCGACTGATTTGGCATCGAATTGCATCGAAACGGGGTCGAGGATCACCACCTCCATAAACGACTTAACCCCCGGTGGAACCGAGGGTTATAGCGTCGATCTGCGTCATGTTGCATCGCTTTGCAGCGAAGTACCGGAGGTGGGACTTGAACCCACACATTCTTGCGAATACTGGATTTTGAGTGCTACGAGAATGCTTGACCAGAATTTGAACACCCTCTGAATCACGGAGAATACCGCACGTTCTGAACGCGACTTGGCTCTGATGACGACTGAAATCGCTGCGGTTTGGTAACAGTTCTGGTAACACTCCTGGGAGCGAATGCCCGGCGTTTCGCATTTACTGGCCGTGACCATGCTGTCGACTTCGGCCAACAGCAGGCGACGCAGGCCGGCGTTTCGAGTCGGCCGACCAGGGACTGGATTGATCTGATCGTCCTTCCGGCGTTGACTCAGGCCGACGGACACCATGGCCTGAGCGTCGCGAAAGCTTCCGGCCGATCGATCATCCGGCCTTAACGCAGTGTAAACGCACGGCCGAATTGCACGGCTGGACAACCAACGGTTGAAAAACGGCTCGTCACGGCGTGTAACAAAGTCACTGCCGACGAATGCAATGTAATGACAGTAGGTTGGTCAGTTCGAAGGATCGCACACAACAACCGACGAAACTCGCGGCTTCGGCCGCGACGCACGAAGTACGTCTCGGATGGTCCGAGGCAGCAATACGGCCGGTAGCCGGGGCGACTGATAGGTGTCGGAACGTTCCAGAGCCGGCTTAGTTA
>JAEUIL010000109.1 GCA_016794255.1 Planctomycetaceae bacterium
GGCCCAACGGTTCGCCTAGACCGAAGGACTCAGCGACGCTCGAGCGCGTCGCCTCGCATAAGCTTCCGCGCCCCCTGCCGAAACTATGATAAATGAGCCGCAGGCCATCGGCCGACAAAGCAGGAAATCCTTCGGGTTGGCCCGAGTTCACCGCCGGCCCCAGATTCTCCGCCTGCGTCCATTCGTAGTCGGGCGAGGTGAGGATTTCGTACGGCGTGAGCTTGGCGCTCGTTGCCGGAACGACAGGCGGCTTGAAGTTGCCTAAGCGCGCGGTTGGCACTACCGCTTGCGGCAATGAAGTCGCCCCCTGGGGCGTGGTTGGGGGCGTGGTTTGAATCGAAACGGTGCTCCCCTCGGGACCTTCAACGCGAGCGATTTCCTTGCCGTCCTTGTCGCGAACGATGATCCACACGCCGAAGAACAACAGCGCCGCGGCACCGGCGGCTGCGGCCAGATATTTCAACGGCGGACGACGACCGCGGTTCGACCCGCGACCAACGGTCACGGCGTTGTGAGACGTGTCACTATGCTGCGACGCGGACCGCTCCGTGGCGTGTTCCAACGCGGCCGCCTTGTGGAGTGACTCCAACTCCCTGACCACCTCGGCCATCGTCGGCCGATCTTCCATCTTCTTCGCGACCATCCGCTCGTAGAGTTTGGTGAGCGCCGGCGGAATCGTGTGACCTGCGGAGACCAATGTCGGGATCGGCTGTTCGCGATGGGCCAGGATCTTTTGCACCACCGTCTCGCCACTGTACAATGCTTGACCCGTCAGCAGTCGATAGAGCGTGCAACCCAGGCTATACACATCGGCCGCGGGCCCGGCATCGCGAGTGTTAAACGCCTGCTCGGGGGCCATGTAGTCGACCGTCCCCATCACCGCCCCGCTCTGCGTCAGACCGTCGTCTTGACCGCGACCCAACGGATCTTCAAACCGTGCCAAGCCCATGTCGAGAATCCGCACGACCCCTTTCTTGTCGCGCAGCAAGTTGGCCGGCTTGATGTCGCGATGCACCACACCCTCGGCATGGGCGAACGCCAAGCCGCGAGCCGCCTGGAGCAATGCGCCGATCGCATCGGCCACGGCGAGCGGTCCGTGCTGCTTGATGTAGCCCGAGAGATCGTGGCCGTCGACGAGTTCCATCACCAGAAAATGCACGCCGTTGTATTCGCCCGCGTCGTAGGCGGTGACAATGTGCGGATGCGTGAGTCGGGCCGCCGCTTTGACCTCGCGCTGAAAACGTTTGACCGCCTCTTGATCTTTCATCGCCGCCGAGGCCATCACCTTGATCGCCACGAGCCGATCCATGCGTCGATGCCGGGCCTTGAACACCTGGCCCATCCCGCCGGCCCCGATGCGATCGAGCACGATATACTCGCCGAAGCTCAGCCCCCGCACCTGGCCTTCGTACAGCTGCTTCGCTTGGAATTTGGTGAGCAGCCCGCGCTCGAAAAGCCGTTTGAGCAGCGTCACGCCGTCGGCCGACGCCGCGATGTCGGCCTGAATACTCGCCCAGTCGTCATCGCCCAGAATGTTCGCGGTCCGCAAGAGTGCGACCATGTCGGCCGTGCTCACCAATCGCGGCGCATCGGGCTGGGCCATCGCGGCAAAGTTGGGCGACGAGACCTCGGCCGGTTCGGGAGCCACGGTCGGCGAACGAGGTCCCGCCCCGGTCGTTTCATGTTCGCCAGCCAACTTGGCGAGCGACGCCGTGATCGACGGCTCGGCCGGGTTGCCGTTCACGAGCGACATCGCCTGTTGCATCGCCCGTTGACAGGCCGCGTCAATCGGCTGAGCCTCGCCCCGTTTGCGAACGCTCTCGAGCAACGTGTCAGACTGCGACTCCAACCGGCCCAGCGTTTCCTGGCACGGCGGACAGGCCTCGATGTGACTCGCGACTTCATCGCACTGTTCAAGCGGCAGCTTGCCCAGCAGAAAAGCTGACAGTTCGTCACTGGTGGGATGCGGAGGCATCGGATGGCTCGCAAAATGGTGGGACCAGGTGGCCAAAGGCGTGAGCGAACATGGGCACTCTAAACGGTCCGCTCTATGAATAGAACGAACGACCTGGACATCATTTTGCGAGATTATTCCATTAGCCCATCAAGTTCTCGCCGTAACCGATTCAATACGCGCGACTTAGCTTTATAAACCGCAGCTACGGTCAGCCCCAAATCGGTCGCCACCTGGGGGGCGGTCAAACCCGACACCGAGCACGCCCAGAAGGCTTGCCAGGTGGAAGTTTCAAACTCGGTTTGAATCAGGTCCAGCGCCCGTTGTGCGAGTGCGGTCGCCAAACGGGGATCGCCATCCAGGGAGTCCGGATCGGGCGCTGCGATTTGATCGATGGCCAGATCGGGCGAGGCACGCTTGGCTTGCGCTCGGAAATGATCGCGAATCTTATTCGCCGCTATGGTGCGTAACCAGCGGCGGAACGAGTCGCCCGGCCGATCGCGCCGAAACTTCTCGATGCTACTCGCGACCGCCTGAAATACTTCTTGCGAAACATCCGCGGCATCGTGAGATTGCAGGCCCATTTGCTGGCCCCAGCCGTAGATCACCGGCCCATAGAGGTGAACGAAGCGTCGCCACGCTTCCGGATCGTGTAAGCGAATACGATCCAACAGCGTTCGCGACGTGGAACCGCCGGAAAACAACGTTTGTGTCGGCGGGCCGTCGAACACGAGATTACTGCCCGGTAGTTGATGGAGGGTGCACCCATCTGATCATCCAGAAGCGATTATGGTCACGACCCATTCCCGCTGCAATCGCTGAAGCGACGATTGTTTCGCTGTCAAAAGCAAATATTTCGGCAGCTCCGCTCGGGTTCGCTTAGACACGCGCGAGCCGACTGAGGATCGAATCCCATGCAGAAGGCCGGATGGTTAACAGACGACGGGACGTCGGAGTCAGATGTGACGTCTACGAACGACCGAGTTATTGTCAGTAATTGCCACTGTAGCGTTAATCGCATTACTGTCGCTGATTGGATCCAAAGCGACGTGCAGCACGACGCGCTGTCTCGCCGCCGGCTCAAAGGATCGGGCATTGAAGCGTAGCCGGCGACATCAGGGAGCATTTCAATGCCGACGACTCTCGATGAAGCTGTCTTAAAGTATCTCCGCTCAGGAAATTCAGCACTCGGCACGCGTGCCGAGTATCGCACGACAATTGCGAAGTGGGGCGAATGGGGAAACGGCGTGCCGCTTGAACAATTGGGCCGCAAGGAGATTCGTGAATTCCTAGATTGGGTCTACGACCGCGCCGTTGCCGAGCAAGGAACGAATCCCGGACGCACCGCGAACAAGGCTCGCGAGCATCTCCGTGCGATCATTTCTTGGGCCTGGGAACAGGATCTCATCGAATCACCGCCGCGGTTCCCGAAGCCTCGACCTCAACGCGATGTGGCAGGCCGTCACTACCTGACAAAGGCGGAGATCAATGCCCTCTACTTTGCCACGCATCAAATGAAGCGGCCGCGCGGTTGGGAATGCGTCATGTCCGTTGGTCGATATTGGCGCAGCGCTCTCGTCTTGTTTTTCAACTACGGTCTCGACACCGGCACAATCTGGAAATCAACGCCGTCTCACCGGCCGATCCTTTGGCGACACGTCTGCTGGGATCGGCAGTCGCCGGACAGAAACGTCAAGCAGCACTCGCCCTGGGGCTGGCTGTTCTATCTCCGAGTCAAAACTGGTAAATCGTTCTATCGGCCCATGAACCGCGTCGTCCATACTCATCTCAAGAGCATTTTGCCAAGC
>JAEUIL010000125.1 GCA_016794255.1 Planctomycetaceae bacterium
AAACAAATCGCCGGTACCCTTCGCGACTTCTCTTACCAAACTAGCAAACTACTTCGTTTTCTGGATATCTTGAAAAACTGATCGGCCGTGCACTGGACCGTTTGAAACGTGGCGTCTAGCGCCAAGCCCAATTCGCGAAACCGAGCATAAATCTGCCGCGGGTCGACAGGTTCGCCCGAGTTGTCATCCAACCGCGGCGCGACGCATGCGGCGGAAACCGAGCTCAACGTCGCCCGAACTTGTTCGCTCCACTCGCCGGAGTCTGCCTCATTCAGCGACTGACTGTAAACGGCGAATTCCTCGCCGGTCTCGCGCCGCACCAGCGATAGTTGCAGGCGGACCCGTTCGTGCTCGGCGAGCGCCAGCGGTCGAATGAACTCAATATCCGTGAGCTCACCGGCATGTTCGCCGCGCGCGGTCAATAACAACGCGAGGTACGTGGCACCGGGGACAATCACGCGGTCGTAGATCCGATGATGCCGCAAGAATGGCACCTCGGCCAACCCAAATTCGGCGTGATACGCGGTCTCTTCCGTGGCCGGCGAGTAGCGTGGCTCACCCAACAGCGCCGCCCGGGGTGTCGGCGACTCATGGTCGAGCGGTGATGAAGCTTGGACCCAATGTCGTTCGCGTGCAAAGGGATAGCTCGGCAGTTTCACGCGACGCGGCTGGTAGCCGAGTGGTGTCACGCTGTCCAGCGAAACCTGACCGTCGTCGACGAACCGGGCGGCGATTTGCGCGAGCGCTGCGTTCGTGCTCAACACGCAATTCGCTGGCGGCTCTTGCAACCACCGCTGCAAATGCTCACGCGCCTCGCCCAGTGATCGAGCGCACACAGCCAACCGATGATCGAGAATCGCGCGGCCCGTGGCGGCAGTGAAACAGACATCGTGCCAGTTCAGTTCGCGTTGAGCGTCGAAATGGTCTACATAGCGTTGAACCAGTTCAACAAGCGTTTCCGGTTGATCGGCGGAAAGACACAACACCGCTTCGCCGGTGATCGTGGCGAGTGCTTCGCGAAGCGGCGCCTCTTCGAGCACCACGTGAGCGTTGGTTCCCCCGACCCCCAAGCCATTGACGGCAGCGCGCCGCGGTTGCGCCGACCGTGTCCACGGCTGAGCATGTTGTACGACGTGAAACGGCCCCGCTGCGAATTGAATTCGTGGGCTCGGCGATTCGCAATGAATACTGGCTGGAATGACTTGCTGATCGAGCGCGAGTGCCGTTTTGATCAGACCGATCACTCCGGCGGCCGCTTCGAGATGACCGATGTTGCCTTTGAACGACCCGATACCGCAGCGATGATGTTTGCCGTCGCCATACGCTTGATTGAGCGCGTCGACTTCGAGCGGATCGCCGAGCAACGTCGCGGTACCGTGCGCTTCGACATAGCCAATCGTCGAGTGCTCGACACCCGCTGCGGCGAGCGCCGCGCGGACACATTGAATTTGCCCGGCGACACTCGAGGCGGTGTAGCTCAGCTTATCGCCGCCGTCATTGTTAATGGCCGAACCCCGAATGACGGCATAGATACGGTCGCCATCAGCGAGCGCTCGATTGAGTGTTTTGAGCACGACGAGTCCCGCGCCGTTGCCGAACACGGTGCCGTCGGCCGCGGCACTGAACGGCCGGCAGCGCCCCGTCGGCGAGACCACGTCCCCTTCACGGGCTACGTAGCCGACCCGTTGCGGCACGCGGACGCAAACGCCACCGGCGAGCGCCATGTCACTCTCGCCCGAGAGCAGCGATTG
This sequence comes from Planctomycetaceae bacterium, assembly GCA_016794255.1. GTDB lineage: Bacteria > Planctomycetota > Planctomycetia > Pirellulales > PNKZ01 > JAEUIL01. The sequence goes on from JAEUIL010000125.1 coordinate 1,752, forward strand.
ACAGGCGAAATGCACCGCGACCAGCGACGTGGAGCACGCTGTCTGCACATTGACCGCTGGACCGCGCAGGTTGAGCTTGTAACTAACTCGCGACGGGAGAAAGTCTTTGTCGTTACCCAGCTGGGGCACACTCGCGGTGCCGCCGAGATAGTCGGCGAACTTCGCGGACTCGGCGAAGAGATTGCTGCTGACGCTTCCGCCCGCTCCGGCAAAGAGACCGATCGCGCCGGGATACCGAAACGGATCGTAGCCAGCATCTTCGAGGGCTTCCCAAGCGGTCTCGAGGAACACGCGGTGCTGCGGATCCATCCAGGCAGCTTCACGCGGCGAACAACGAAACAGCGCGGCATCAAAACAATCGTAGTCGTCGAGCAGCGGCGCGATACGCACGTACCGCGGATCACGCAACTGAGCGGCCGAGACTCCCGCCGCCCGCAGCTCTGATTCGCTCAGTTCGCAGAGCGTGTCGCGCTCCGCGAGCAGATTCTGCCAAAACTCGTCCGCGGTTTTTGCGCCGGGCACACGACACGCGAGCCCCACGATGGCGATCGCCTGCGGCCAGCGTCGGGACGGTTGATTCGCATTCCCAGCCAACATGCTTAACTCCTTCACGCCGCGTCGCGCAGAGCGATTGAATATGCGTCGCACAAATCGCCCACCGTGGCAATCTTCGTGATCGGCACATGTCGCAAGAACGGATCGACTCGCAAGCGACGATCGAGCGCGGCCACCACGTGGGCCAAATCGAGCGACCGCAGCCCCAGTTCGTCAATCAACCGCTGCCGGCGCACCAGTGCAGGCAGTGCAAGCCCACGCACAGCGGCAACATGCTGTAACTCGTCGAACACCGCGGCTTCAATGCTTTCCATGCTAATGACCTCCTTGTCTGGCGTTGCGGAGCGAAGTGGCGAACTTCAACAGGTCAACCCTCCGTCGACCACGAGCGTTTGTCCGGTCATAAAACTCGCGGCTGGCGAAAGCAAAAATCGAATGACGCCCACAATGTCGTCGATCGTTGCCAATCGCCCGAGCGGCGTGCGACGCACGATCCGTTGCCGCTGCTGATCGCTCATATCGGCAGTCAATTCGCTGGCAAAATAGCCGGGAGCGACCGAGTTGACGCGAATTCCGCTCGGTCCCAACTCGCGGGCCAAGCTGCGCGTCGCGCCGTCGAGCGCCGCTTTGGTCGCGCTATACACGGCGACTCCGGCGTGACCACGCAGCGCGTTCACCGACGAAATGTTGATGATGCTGCCCCGTCCTTGAGTCAGCATCGCGCGGGCACAAGCGCGGGTCAGGTGCAAAACCCCGGCCAGATTGACGGCCAAGCTCTGCTCGATATCCTGCTCGCTTTGCAGTGTGAACATCCCCTCACGGGCGATGGCAGCGTTGTTCACCAGGGCGTCGATCTGCGACCAACGCTCACGCATGGCCGAGACCACGCTTCGCAAACTGTCGGCTTGCGCCGCGTCGGCGCGTTGCCACAGAAACTGTTCGCCGTACTGCTCGTGGAGCTTGGCGGTCGCGGCGCTCGGTTCGCGGCTGCACGTGGCGACTTGCCAGCCATCGGCCAACAACGACGCGACCAAAGCCGCGCCCAAGCCGCGACTACCGCCACTGACCAGAACGGTTTGCCGGGGCGCGGTCATGCCCCCCTCCGCAACTCGCTGCGGACGATTTTGCCGCGTGCGTTGTGCCCGGCTCATGCGTCGCGCGCAACTGATCGAGCAATTCATGTTGCCCCGGCTCTCCGCAAGAACGCTGAGCAACCACGGCACACTCGCATTTGCCGCAAACGCTCACTCGGGCTTCGCAACAGGCAGCGGCACGTCGACAAATTTGAGGTCGATCGTGCGTTGGGCACGGATGCGCGGATAGCGGAAGATGACCTTGGCCGGTTCGCTGTCGGGTGACTCGCCGGTGTAGTTCACTTTGAGCCGTATGCCTGCATCACTTACGGAGTGCGACTGGCATTGCTGACGAAACTCGCGGCCGTGCTGATCGACGAGCACCAAGTCATGCTCCTGAAAGAACACGTCTTGCGGCTCCGTCGTGAGCGCATCGCGATTGACGAGCGCAATCAGTTCACATCGCCCACTGTCGCCCGCGGTGCAACTTTCGATCGCGAGCTGCACGTCGTCCTGAAAGCCATTCTTGCCCAAGTCGGGATGGGCGATCTCCAGCGTGGCCAAGTCGCCGACAGCCACGAGGTCCCAACGGAGATCGAAAGTCGCGAGTTTGGTTGCCGAC
>JAEUIL010000138.1 GCA_016794255.1 Planctomycetaceae bacterium
TATCGTGTGTGGCTTTGGGCCGCCGCGTGTTGGTTGATTATGAGCATCGACGAAGGGAGCAGTTTGCACGAAGGTTTCAAGGAGCTGATGACCAAGCTCTCGGGACATCGCATTTACGGCGATGGCTCGGTGTGGTGGGTCGCGGCCTATGGACTGGTGTTGAGCGCCGTCGGCATGCGATTGTTGCTCGAAATGCGGTCGTGCTGGTCGTCGACATTCTCGATCTTGCTCGCCGGGGTGTGTTATGCCGCCGCGATCGTCGTGCAAATGGAGTTTGCGCTGCCGCAGACCGGTGCGTTTGGCGTGATGATCGAAGAAGGTTGCGAGATGGTGGGCAACCTGTTCTTGTTGCTCGCCATGACCTTGCACGCTCGGCATGTCATCTTCGATATCGAAGGTTTGTTGCCGAAGAAGACCGCCAAGTCGGGCGAGGAAAAGAAGCCCCGCCGCGTCAAAGCCGATGCCGAAGGCGAATCGTCGTCGGCCGCGCGTCGCAGCGATCTGTCGCCCACGCCCAAGGCGGGTATCTCATCGAGTACGCTCAAATCGACCACCTCGTCCTCGCTGCGGGTCGATCCGCCGGAACCCGCTGATCGCCGCTTGAGCAAGGCCGAGCGAAAGCAACTGCGCCGCCAGATGCGCGATGACGACGAATAACGTCCGCCGCGTGAATGACGAGCGTCACACCTGGGCAAGCGCGGCGAGATCGTCGAGCCAGCCTTCGATCAGCGTCGCCTGATTTGCATAGCGATCGAGATGCCCGAGCGCTTCGAGTGTCCGTTCCGTGCAGTCGACCGCTCGATCGACACCACCGTTCCACGTGCGACACGCGCGACTGACAAGCTCGTGGACTTCGGCGTCGTTCGTGGTTGGCCCGCCGACGAGCTCACGGGCGACCGCCCGATAGAACTCGACCGCAAAGCTGAGCACGATCCGTGCCCGCGCTCGCCGCGCTGGAGCTTCTTTGCCCGCTTCGTCGACGAAGGTCAAAAATTGCTTCGCGAGCGCATAAGCATCGCAGTGCGGGTCGGCCAACTTGGTGAGCAGCGTGCGGCGAAAATCCCAGAGCGGGGCGTCGCTCAGTTCCATGGCACGCGACAAACTGCCGTCGCTATGGGCCGCCAATCGCTCGGCCGCGGCGGGATCGTCGAGCAACTGCTGTTCGACGAGCAGCCGGGCCACGACGCTCGTGTCGAGCGGCTTGAACCGCACGATCTGCGAACGTGACCGAATCGTGGGCAACTGTCGCTCGAGACTCGTGCCGATCAAAATCATCACCGCGGCCGGGGGCGGTTCTTCGAGCGTCTTGAGCAGACTGTTCGCCCCCTCGTCGTTGAGTTGATCGGCATCGTCGATGATGGCGATGCGTCGCCCGCCGAGCGTGGGCTTCATCCAGATGTCATGCAGCAGCCCCTCCTGCATGCGCCGCTCTTTCGAGCCAATGAAGAGCGCGACGGGGATCTCGCTTTTGTCGGCAGGCTTGGCGACCTGCAACAGATCGGGGTGCGTGCCGGCGAGCAATTGCACGCAGTTCTCGCACTGGCCGCAGGGATCGAGTTCCGCGGGATCATGGACATGGCACAACAACGATTGGGCCAGCTTGAGCGCGAAGGTCCGTTTGCCAACCCCCTCGGGACCGACGAACAAAAACGTGCTCGCGAATCGTCCGAGTTTGAGTCGAGTGCGAAACTGTTCGACCAGATCGTCGTGACCTTCGATCCCTTGCCAACTCATGCGCGACCTCCTGTCGAACAGGCGTCGAGCACGCGTTGGGCTGCTTGGCGGAGATCGCTTTGCACGGCGTCGATGGACCGGCCGGCGTCGATGACTACGATCCGCTCGGGTTGTCGAGCGGCCTCGGCAAGATAGCCGCGACGCAGCGCCGCGCGAAACTCGGCGCCGCGCTGTTCGATGCGATCGAGCGGACGACTCATCCGCTGGGCGGCAATCTCGTCGCTTACATCGAGCACCAGCGACAGATCGGGGAGCACGCCGCGCGTGGCGGTCAGGCCGACTTGCCAAATCGCGGCCGGATCGATGCCTCCGGCGTAACCTTGGTACACGACGTTGGAGAGCAGAAAGCGATCGCTGACGACGACCTTGCCAGTGGTCAGCGCCGGTGTGATGACCTCGTCGACCATTTGAGCCCGGGCGGTCATGTACAGAAACATCTCGCTTCGCGCGCCGATCGCCGTTTCGCTGTGATCGAGCAACAGCCGACGCACCTGTTCGCCGAGCGCGGTCGAGCCTGGGTCGCGACACTCGACCACATCGTGGCCCAGCGAGCGCAGCCAATCGCAAAACTGTGCGATCTGCGTGGTCTTGCCAGCGCCGTCGACGCCTTCGAAGGCAAAGAACATGGGATAAGCTAAGAGCGGAAAACTAATGCTGAATGACGATCATCCGGCCCGATCTGTGAGTATAACAGGCAGCGGGAGAGGGTAGTAGCATGGACAGTATGTGGCGAGAATTGCATTGAACTACGCGTACTTTTCAGCGAGGCGCTGGGCGCGGCCGCCGACGAGTTCGCGGAGCTCCGGCGGCTCGAGTACCACGGCCTGATCGCCGTAACCCAGGATCCACCACGAGATCTCGGTGAGGCCGGAGACGGTGACGCGAAACAAACACGAGCCGTCGGGCTGGAACTCGACGCGCTGCGTTTTGTGCCACATC
>JAEUIL010000148.1 GCA_016794255.1 Planctomycetaceae bacterium
CGACGGGCCACGTTGACCATGAACGCCATTTGATTGCCGGCGAACACCGTGTTGGTGGTATCCACGTACAGTTGACGCTCGGGCAGCGTGACCACGAGCTTCGGCTCGATCTTGGTCAACTCGACGCGGTAAGCGTAGTTCGGGCCACCTTGGCGGAGCAAATCCGAGACAGCAATCGTGTACACATCGTCAGCCGGAATGCTCAGTCGCAAGTAGCTGTCCGGTCGGCCGACATCGTCGCTCTGGGCGACCTGAGTCCCCTTCTCACCACGACGAATCGTCAATACCGAGTCGAGCGGCGAACCAATCGAACGGGCGTGAACGTTGACTTCCCAGACCTCGCCCTTCTTGCCATTGAACTTGAAGAAGTCCGTGTCACCCTCTTCGCCAATCACGCCGTTGAGACCCATCGGCGGAGCGAACTCGGTGGCCGTGGCAAGGTCGTTGTTCGGTTCCTTCTCCATCACGTTGTCGAGGTCATTCAGACGGAAGAGGACCGGCGACGGGGCCATGCCCTTCGCGTCTTTGGCGAACAACGGGAAATACAAATTGTCCGGGGCATACAGGGCCGAGTAGCGGAGACGTTCCTTCGGCAGTTGAATCGATTCCTTGAACTCGCCCCCCTTGTCGCCAATCCAGGTGACGTCGACCTTGCTGCCGTACTTGCCGCCCGCTGGCATCGCTGCTTTCGGGCGGGGGAAGCGACCGACGTGCAGGCGGTATTGGCCGGCGACCGAGAACGAACTCTCACGCACCGCGATCACGTACTTGCCATCGGCCGGAGCCACGATCGACGCCACGGCATCGTGCCACAGCAACGCGTCATCGTCCGAGCCCGACAGCTCGAAGCGTTCCTTGTCGAAAATCGCGACATACGGATCGAAGAACGCACGACCCAGGCGGATGCCCTCGACCTCGGCCGTGATGCGCTCGCCTTTCTTGGCGTCGACTTCAAAGTAATCAATGTCTTCGACCGCGACGGTACCGTTGATCGTCGAGCCCAACTCGACCGGCTGCGGCTTGGCGAAATCGTTGTTCGGTTCGGTCTCGGTGACTTCTTCGAGCACGCCGACGTAGAACAGATTCAGGTTCGACACGCCCGACTTGGTCACGATGCGGAACGCATGTTGGCCCGGGCGGCAGTTCTCGGCGATCGACAGCGTCGCCTTGACCGAACTGTCGTTGACAGCCTTGGCGTCTTTGATCGTGATGCCCGGGTAGTAGAGCATCAGTTCGTGAAAGTCTTGCAGCCGCGAACCGCCGAACGTGACTTCTACGTCCGTGCCACGACGGGCACCCGGCGGAGTCACCGATCCCGAGGCAGGATTGACGGCCGAGGCCGACGAACCAAGGGCGATCGAGAGCGCGATCACAAGAGCGAAACGAGACCAGAACGCGGTCAAACGCGACATAGCAACCTCGAGAGAGTCGGGTCGAAGCTGGCCGACGGCTGAGCCAAGCCGGGCAGACTTCTCGCAAATACAGAGGCGGGGAGGGAAGCAAACGGGGCAGGGGATAAAACCCCGCCCGACAGTCGATCTGCCGGGCGGGGTTGATTATCCATCGTATTCCGAATTTGCCGCGCGTCCAGCATTCGGGCTCGAGAATGGACGCGAAAGCAAGTCGGTCGTCAAATCAGCGGACGGGCGACTAGATCAAAGCCTTGATCACTTCGCCACCGTCGACGATTTCAATCGGACGATCGCCCGGAGCCATGAGCTCCTTGTCGGCAATGATGCCCAATTGGTGATAAACCGTCGTAGCCAAATCGGCAGGACCGATCGGGTTGTCTTCCGGCTCGCTGGCGGTCGCATTCGAGGTGCCGTAGTGCACGCCACCCTTGATGCCGCCACCGGCCAACACGACGCTGAACACCTTTGGCCAGTGGTCGCGGCCAGCGGTTTGATTGATCTTCGGCGTGCGGCCGAATTCGCTACTGACCATGACCAACGTGTCGTTGAGCATGCCGCTGCGCTCGAGATCGCGGATCAAAGCCGAATAGGCTTGATCGAAGGTCGGCAATTGACGCTTCATCGCGTTGGTGATGCCCGCGTGCATGTCCCAGCCACCGAAGGTGAGCGAGACAAAGCGAACACCTGCGCCCACCAAGCGGCGAGCCATCAAGAAACGCTGACCGGCTTCGTTACGGCCGTACTCATCGCGGAGCTTCTCGGGCTCGGCGTTGATGTTGAAGGCTTCGCGGGCATCCTTCGAAGCGACCAAGCTGTAGGCTCGTTCGTAGAAGGTGTCCATGGCTTTCAAAGCGTCCGACTTTTCCTTCTTCGCGAAGTAGTCGTTGACCGCTTCCAGAGCCGTGCGACGGCGAGCGAAACGAGCGTCATCGACACCGTTAGGCAAGCTCAGGTCGCGCACTTGGAAACCACCGCTCGCGGGATCCGAGCCGAGGCTGAACGGAGCGAACGACGAACTGAGGTAACCGTTGCCGGCGAACTCGTTCGGTTGGTTCGGAATGCACACGTACGGCGGCAGGTTTTGACGGGGGCCGTACTCGTGGCTGACCACGCTGCCCATGCTCGGGTAGTTCAAAGCCGGGCTCGGCTTGTAACCGGTGAACATGTTGTGCGTGCCACGCTCGTGGGCCGCTTCGCCGTGGGTCATCGAGCGGATGACCGCAATCTTGTCGGCCACATCGGCGGTCTTCGGCAGCAATTCCGAGAATTGCGAACCCGTGACCTTGGTGTTGATCGCCTTCAGGTCGCCGCGATATTCGAGCGGAGCCAGCGGCTTCGGATCGAACGTCTCTTGGTGAGCCATACCACCGGGCAGGTAGATATGAATGACGCTCTTGGCCTTGGCCGGGATGAAGTCGTAGTGCTTCTTGGCAGCTTGGGCTTCTTCAGCGCGGAAAAAATCAGCCAGCGAAATACCAACGCCAGCCAGCGCGCCAACGGTCAGGAAGCCACGGCGATTGGGCCGTTCCATACTCATAGTAGCATCTCCCTCGAACATGAAAGGTGGGACAGATCGGGCAGGTCCGCAGCGTAGCAAACGTCGCGAAACGGACAGGTAGGCAAACTGGGCAATACGAACCACGCTACCAACGACAGCTTTCGCAGTCGAAAGTGCGCGACGGTTCTCCGTGTCATGCTTAATTGACCGAGCGTCGCGAAAGGTTACGCGCCGCTAGCGACTTTTTTCCCGGAAAAGCAAATCTCTACCGAGAAACTGCTCTTATCGGGCTCCAACGGGTATCGAAGTTATCAGACCGACCGAGTGCTGTCAAATTAGATCAATGTTCGATGATCGGTCTTTGTGCCCACCTTGGCGCAAAAAAAAATCTCCGTGCCGGCTCGCGGGGCCGACACGGAGATTTGCATCTAGACGCTGACTGATGGTGAACTTACAGCTCGACCGGGGCACTCTCGATCGGCTTGTTCGCCTCGAGCTCCTCACGCAACACGAGCAAATCGGGCGGAGCTTCGATTCCCAGCCGCACTCGATCACCGGCGACCCGGACCACGGTCACGACGATCGAATCACCAAGCTTGATACGTTCACTTTCCCGACGGGACAAAACCAGCATGAAACACCTCCGTGTGTGATTGATACTGTATGGATGTATACTCAACGGGAGCTTCGACTGTCAAGAGTGGCCTCATGCCGCTCCGACGCAGTCGTTCTCAAGGCATTCAGAGGAAACAAGTTGCGTGCGGAAATACCGTTCTCCCGACGCGTCGTAGAACAGAATCCGATTTTGTTCCGTCTCCCAAATGGCTGAGAACCGAACGGACCGCGGACCTTGCACGCAAAAATAAAGACCACAAGGCTTTCCGCGCCGCAATAGGATGCGTTCCGTCACCGGAAACGCGCCTAACTCCAGTTGCTCCATCTCACAAATCGTACGAGTGACAAATCTTCGCAAATCTTCCAGGGACTCTATCCGCAAAACACGATCCACCATAGCGTTCGATTCACTCCTCGGTTTCTGGCTCGCGTCATGGTTGGGTGACGTTTGCCGAAAAGGAAAGATGGGTCGAATGGGGGCAATGCTAACTATCGGCAATATGTACCTGCCCCTTTGTTTTTTGCCGCGCGAAAAGTTTAGATCCCGTGAGAATCTACACACTCGCGCGCACAAGTTGCGGCGCGAAAAAAGATTGTTCAATCCACGCTGGACCATCTACGAGACGCGCGCAAGCTCGTGTTTCAACGTGCCTGATCGTGACGAGCGCGCCTTAAGCACCGATCAATTCGCGAATCGGTTCGCCCGTGGGAAGAATGGCCAACGGACGCTTCAAGAGATCCCGCAGTTCGTGCCGCGGATCGATGCCGAAACGACGGTAAATCGTGGCCAGCAAACAGTTACTGTCCATGCGGCGCTCGACCGGTTCCTCGGCCTTGGCGCTCGTTGAGCCGATGACCTGTCCCATCTTCAATCCGCCCCCGGCGAGAAACACGCTCATCGCTTTCGACCAATGATCGCGGCCCGGTCGACCACTCGCATCTTGATTGGCGATCTTCGGCGTGCGTCCGAACTCGCCGCAAAAGATGAACAGCACCTGACGGTCGAGCCCGCGGCCGTACAAATCGTCGAGCAACGCCGAGACCGATTGATCGAAGTACGGCAGCTTGGTCGCCAAGCCGCGGAAAATGTCGGCGTTGACCGAGTGATCGTCCCAATTGCTTGTCCGTCCGATCTCAGGC
>JAEUIL010000212.1 GCA_016794255.1 Planctomycetaceae bacterium
GCCCACGCGATGTCGGCGCGAAACCGCAAGCGAGCTGCAACGCGATGAACCGTGGTGAGTCGTCGAGTTGTTGCGAATCGTTGTTCCTGCCATCCTGAGTACCCCGCCATGCGCACGCTTCTTGCTCTTCTCGTGCTGTCGTTGCCCAGTGTGGCTGCGGCACAGGTTTCTTATCCGATGGTGCTCGACCTGAATCCGCTGGCCGTGCAGACCGGCACGACGAGCGAGGTCGAGATCAACGCCCGGTATAGTTTCTTTGGCGCGTACAAAGTCTTCGTCAGCGGCACGGGGATCGACGTCGAGTTGATCGTGCCCGAGGTCAAGCCGACCGAAGCGAAACCCGACGCGAAGATGGTCGCCAAAGCCGACGATAAAAAAGCCGAATCGACCACCAAGCCGACGCCTTCGGCGTCGAAAACGGACGCGAAAAAGTCCGACGACAAAAAGCCCGCCGAGACCAAAGCCGTCGCGGTCTCGGTCTCCGAACGCCCCGCGATGCCCAAGATCAAGCTCCGTTTCAAAGTCGCCAAGGACGCCCAGATCGGCGTGCGCGACGTGCGGGTCGCCACGGCGCAAGGTGTTTCGACCTTGGGCCAACTGGTCGTGGTGCGCGACCCGGTCCAGACCGAGAAGAGCCCCAACGACGCGCTCACCTCGGCCACGCCCGTCACGCTCCCCGGCACGGTCTGTGGCGTGATCGAAAAGGCCGAGGATGTCGACTTCTTCAAGTTCACGGTCGACAAGCCGACGGCACTCACGTTCCATGTGCGTAGCTCGCGGCTGCAAGATCGCATTCACGATCTGCAAACGCACAGCGATCCGCTCATCGCACTCCGCAACGCCAACGGCAGTGTGCTCGCGCTGTCGGACAATGAGTTCTTCGCCGATCCGCTGCTGCACGCGACGATCAAAGACCCGGGCGACTATTACCTCGAAATCCGCGATGTCCGTTATCAGGGCAACGCCAACTGGCAATACAGTGTCGAGATCAACTCGAACCCGTTCGTGACCAATGTCTTTCCGCTGGCGGTGAACGCCGACAAGGCGACGCAGGTCGAGGCCGTGGGCTTTGGCTTGCCTGCCGATCCGCGTTCGTCGTTGGTCGTGCCCAAGTCGACGGGCCTGGGCATGAAGTGGGTCAATCTGCCGCTCGCCGGCGGCGCTGCCAACCCCGCGCCGGTCTTTGTGACTGCGCTGCCGACGGTGCTCGAAACCGACGACAATCACGCGGCCGACAAGGGGCAACTGGTCACCGCGCCGGTGTGCATCAACGGCCGGATCGCCAAGCCCGACGAGGCCGACTACTTCACGATCGAGGCGAAGAAGGGTGACTCGTTCACGTTTGAGATGATCGCCCGGCGGCATCAATCGGCGCTCGATCCGATCATTGCGATCCTCAACGACAAAGGGGCTCGCGTGACCGAGAACGATGACTTCGCGCACGGTCGCCGCGTGACCGGCGACAGTTGCCTTGAAAACTGGACCGCCCCGGCCGACGGCAAGTACACCATCGAAGTTCGCGATCTGCACTTGAGCGGCGGCCCTGGGTTTGTATACGCGCTACAGGTCACCAAGGCCGAGCCGAAGTTCGAGCTGTGGCTCGACTCGGACAAAACCGTGCTCGCCCCGGGCATTAGTGCCACGCTCTACGTCCGTGCGGCCCGCAAGGTGCGTTTCGTCGGCGATATTCAACTGCACGTCGACGGTCTGCCGCCGGGAGTCACCGCCGCGTGCGGCAAGATTCTCGACGGGCAAAACGATGGCGTGATCATCTTCACCGCCGCCAAAGATGCGAAGCTATCCGCGACTGACATTCAAGTGCGCGGCACGGCCAAGATGGATTACAGTGGTAAGAACGTCGAGTTCAATGTGACCGCCGAGCCGTATCAAGAAACGTATCTGCCTGGCGGTGGTCGCGGCTTGTGGGAAGTCGATCGCCACACGCTCAGCGTCGCCGCGCCGCTCGACATTCTAGGCGTCAAGCTGAGCAAGTACGACGTCGTGCTCAAGCCGGGCGAGTCGATCAGTCTCGACGTCACGATCGAACGCGCCGCGGGCTTCGACAAGAACGTGACGCTCGACGTGATGTACCGGCACCTCGGCGGCGTCTCCGGCAGCAGTCTCCCGCCGGGCGTGACGCTCGACGAGAAGACGAGCAAGACGCTCTTAAGCGGCAGCGCCACGCAAGGCGTAATCACGCTCACTGCCGCGAATGACGCCAAGCCGATCGAAGGCCAGCTCGTGCCCGTGATCGCCCACGTCGCGATTAACTTCGTGATGAAGATGAGTTATGCCAGCGAGCCGATCCGGGTTTCGATCAAGCCATAAAGCCGCGACCGTTGGTCGCGCGGTAGTTGGTAGAAATGTAGGCCGGAACCAGTCGGCGCTGTTCCGGCATCGTCGCGTGGAACGACCATGAGGACCCATCAACACCGCATAGCGCCGGAACTGCGCGGACTTGTTCCGGCCTGATATGGCTGGACCTGTCAAGTGAGAGTGAGTTGTTTTGATGCGTTGGCTTATCGGATGTTGTGTGACGGCAGGCGGTGCAGGTGGCGAGTGGTGCGACGATGGATCAGCCTGATATTCGTGGGTTGGTTACCAACAGGACACTGATACGTCGAGGGCAATCTCTGTCTACTGGCGGGCATACCGGGATACGGCACCGAATAGGCCGGACGAGGATACCCAATCGGTTCGTCACCTGCATCTCCTGCCGTCAATTCTCTCCGCTCGATTCTGGTTCGTTTTCAGTAACTCATCGCCGTCGTGGCGACCAGGCAACTCAGCTCGTGCTGACGACCG
>JAEUIL010000713.1 GCA_016794255.1 Planctomycetaceae bacterium
CTCATGTTCCTGGCTGGGACTGCCACGCAAGACCCGGCGGTGATGACACGATTGCAGCAGAAGGTCGCGGGAGTCGGTCGTGCCAGTGTCGGGCATCCGCACTTGATGCGCTGTTATCACTTGATCGATACCGGCTCGTTCAAGTTCATCGTGCTCGAAGACATCGAAGGCAAACGGGTCGAACGCCAGTTGTCGACCGGCGGTCCGATGGGGATCAGCGAGGCGTGTCGGATCGTGCGTCAAGCGGCGCTTGGCCTGAGTCGCATGCACAGCATGGGACAGATTCACGACGCGATTCGTCCGGCACACTTGTGGATCGAACCGAATCACAACGTGAAGCTGCTCAACTTTCCGTTGATCGGCGATCCGACGGCGACACCCGTTCCGCTGGCGAAACAAATCGATCAAGCAGGCAAAGTTCCGCCCGAGGCCGATTACATCGCGCCCGAGTTGATCACGGGCAAGCAAGCGCCCGACGCCCGCAGCGATATCTATTCGCTCGGTTGCACGCTGTATCACATGCTTGCCGGCGTGGCACCGTTTGCCGGGGGAGATTTGCGGCAGAAGCTGACGCGTCACGTCAAGGAGCAACCTCGCCCGCTGCACGAGGTCAATCCGCAGATCCCGCCGCCGTTGGCGAAAGCCGTGCAGTACATGATCAACAAGGATCCCGAGCTGCGCTATCAACAGGCGAACAGCATCGTCGAGGCGATCCTGCCGTTCATTTCGGCGCAAGATGCGCAGACGATGCCGGTGCCTCCTTCGCCGCAAGAACAAGCGTACGAACGTTGGCTCGCGCAGCAGGCCGCCGCTGTGGCTGCGACACCGCAGGCCGAAGAGGTCGCCGAGGCGGAGCCAGTCGCCCCGGCCGCAGAACCGGTGAAGCCGATGGTCGCGCAGGCCGCGCCGGTGCAAGCCGTGGCTGCACAACCGGTCGCGGCGCAACCGGCGATCATGACCGCGATGCCGGTCGGCGGCGCGTCGCCCTACGCCCCGCAGGCGATGATGGCCCAGCCGGTGACAGCCGCGCCAGTCCATGGCCAACCGATGATGGCTCAACCCATGATGGCGCAGCCGGTCATGGCTCAGCCCATGCCGGGTCACGGCTTCCCGCAAGCGGCGAGTCCGTTTCCGCAACCAAACATCGGCGGCATGCCCAACCCGGCCGCGAGTGGCGATGGCGGCGTGCCGTTGAATCCGGCGATGAATCGGGTTCGTCGGCGCAAGAGCAGCAAGATGCCGCTCGTGTTCGGCGTGTTGTTGCTCGCCGGCGGTGGAGCCGCACTCCATTTCAGCGGCGCGTTGCAGAAGATTTTGGACAAAGTCAAATCGCCGGGCAACACGGCTGTGGCAAGTAGCACGCAAACACCGGCTGGCACGAAGACCACGACCATACCGGCAACCGGCACGCCGGCCAAGACCGGTGGCACTACGCCGGCAGTGACCCCGGCCAATCCGAATGACACGGCGATGGCCGCGAATACCGCTGGCACCACGCCGCCAAGTGGCACACCGGCCGATGCCCGCGAAACAATCTACGCGCTCAACGAGGACGTGTGGGCCACACCGACCACCGGCGCACCGCTCGACGCCAAGTACTTGGCCCCGGGGGCTCAAGCGATCATCGCATTGCGGCCGGCCGAACTCGTCAAGCATGCCGAAGGTGAAAAGCTGTTCGATCACGCCGTGACCGGGCATCTGGGTGATTGGGTCCGCGAGGAACTGCCGAAGATCGCCGGACTGCCGCTGGAAAAGATCGAGCAGGTCGTGATCTCGGTGCTCGATGGCGGAGCCGGTCCGCCGAGTGCGACGTACCGGATTCGCACGACCGAAGCTGTCGCTCACGAAGCACTGCTGGCCAACGAAGCGTGGAAGAGTCCCGCGGCGGACGAGAGCGCGGCTGGTAAGCTGGTCTTCAAGAACGACACGACATCGTATTACTTTCCAGCCGCAGGCGACAATCGCCTGATCGTGCTCGGGCCGCACGATGCACTCAAAGTTGTGATCGAGAGCGACGGCGCGGCGACGGCGTTGCCGCTGGAGTTGGAAGTGATGCTGAAGCAGACCGACGCATCGCGCAGTCTGTCGATCTTGTTCGTGCCGCGAGTGATGTTGGCCGACGGCAAGCAGGTGCTCACCGGGCCGGCGAAACTTTGGCGAGCACCAGTGGAAGATTTTCTGTTAGCGGGCGACGGCTCGGGCGATCTGCCCAAGGCGGTGCTCGCCAGCCTGCACTTGGGCGACCAGTTGTTCGTCGAGCTGCGTGAGTTCGAAGCCACCGCAGGCCCGCAGAACACGTCCCCCGCCGCAACGGTCGAGAGCCGCTTGAAAGCGCTCGATCAGCGGGTAAGCGATTACTTTCTCGATGTCCCACCGTCGAAGTACAGCAAACCCGTGGTGCGCAGATTCAACGAAATGATGCGCCACTTCGGCTCGCTGGTGCGCGTGGGTGTGGGAGAGAAACAGGTTGTGGCTCGGGTGTATCTACCCTCGAACGCCGCCCATCATCTGGCGATGTGTTCGTTCTTGGCGACGATCGACAATCCGCTCAGCGGTTATGCTCGGTTCGTGCCGATGGATATGGGTGCTGCGAAACCTGCTGCAGTGGCGGGCAGCCCGGCCGAACAAGCGCTTGCGAAGGTCACGAGTTTGACGTTTTTGCGTCAGCCGCTTGATAAGACGATCGAGATCTTGGCGGACGACATCGGTATGCCGATCATGATCGACGGTCCGAACTTGCAGTTGGACGGCATTACTAAGAACCAATCGATTGTCGATCTCGCGGAAGAAAACAAACCGGCCAAGGAGATTCTCAAAGTTGTGTTAGCCAAGGCCAATATGGCTGGCAAGTTGTGTTATTGCATCGTCATGAAAGATGGGATGGAGACGATCCACGTCACGACCAAAGATGGCGCTGGCAAGAACAATTGGAAGTTGCCGCCCGATTATGCAACTGCCGATCCCAAGAAAAAGTAAGCAGCGGGTGACCTGTGGAACCCTTTACGCTCACCTGCACCACGTGTCAGGCGCGGCTCAAGATCATGGATGCCGCAGCGATCGGGCAGATTCATGCCTGTCCGCGCTGTGGCGGCATGGTCAAGATCACCGCTCCCGCGGCGGTTAAGGCCACGAGCGAAGCGCCGAAGCCGGCGGAAGCGGTAGCCGACGCGACGGAAAAGTCCGTGGCGAGTAGCGACTCGCCACCGCTCTCTCTGGACGAGATTGCCGCCCAAGCCACGAGTGTCTCGACAGCGGCGACGCTTGCGGCGGACACGGGGGACGGTGCTGTCGAAGGTGGCAACGGCCCGTGGTCATTCTTGCACGATCCGCGAATCGCCTGGGTTTGCGTGCCGCTGGCGATCATCCTGACGCTGCTCATCGTCTGGTCGTCGAATCAGCCCGCCCCGTCGGCCGCCAAGACCAATCTGGCCCAAGTGTCGCCCGATGATGACGCGGGCCACTCCGGCAACCCGCCGACCAAACCGGCCGACGTCTCGTTGCCCTCGGCCCCCGCGCCGCAGGACGACAACTCGGCGAACCCATCGCTGGTCAAACCCGCGCTGCCTGTTTTGCCCCCCGCGTCGAACCCGGCCGAGACCAAGTCTTTGTCACCCGTCGGTGATTCAAACTCCTCGCCGCCGACAACGGTGAAGCCTGATGCGAGTCCGACGAAGCCGCTGGAGCCAGTCGCAACCTCGCCCGGTATGAATGCGACGACCAAACCACCGGCTGACGGCAAACTCGCACCGGCGGTCAGGTCGAGCGATCAGAACGTCGCGACAACTCCGTCACCCATGCCGTCGCCGACGGTGCATCCGAGCGACGCGGTCGAGTTGCCCAAGCCCGATTTCACTGCGGCGTTGCAAAACGAGTTCGAGCGGATCGAGTTTACCGATGTCGCGTTGTGCGATTGGTTGCGATTCGTCGGTCGTGCCGCCAATCTGCCGATCTCGCTCGATGCCGATCAGATGGTCGACCGCGGACGGAAGCTCGATCAGCCATTGAGCATCAAGAAATACAATCTGACGGTTCAGGAACTGCTCAAAACAGTGCTCGCCGATATCGAGTTGGATTTCATCACGCAGGATTATCAACTGCTCGTCGTTCCCGCGGGCCAGGCACCGCTTGATCTGGTCAGCGAGAAGCACTCGACAGCCCCCTTCACGCAAGAGACGCCCGAGCAGTTGGGGGACCTGATCCGCTTGCTGATCGATCCCGCCTCGTGGGTCGATGCCGACGGCCGGGGAACGCTCAAGGTTGTCGACCGTGATCTGATCGTGAACCAAACGCCCTCCGTGCAGCGTCAAGTGCGCCAGTTGCTGCGTGGTTTGCATCAACTGCGCGACAAGACGTTCACCGCAGCGCATCATTTTCAGCGTGCCGACGCCAAGCTCGCGACTCCGGTGCGGGTCAATTTTCCCGGCCCGACGCCGCTACCGCAGATCAGCGAGCATCTGCGTAAACAGTACGGGCTAATCACGCTCGTCGATTACGAATCGCTCGCGGTCGAACAAAAGTCGTCGCAGATCACGGCCTCGCTGGTGGTGCACGACGTGCCGCTGGGCGACGCTCTGCAGACGCTGCTCGAACCGCATGGCCTCGTGCTGCGGGTCGTGGATGCGAACGCCGTCGAGATCACCACTTCCGCGGGTGCCGAGCGTCGTGCCGATCTCG
>JAEUIL010000362.1 GCA_016794255.1 Planctomycetaceae bacterium
GCAGCGAACAACGCGTTGTTCTCGATGTCGCTGTCGTTCGACATCACACCCGGTAAGAGCACGTTGAGTTCCGTATCCTCGATGGCCACGTAAGCATCGTCGACAGCTACCGGGGCGTCGTTCACCGCCGTTACGCTGATCGTAAACGTTTGAGCAACACTGGTGTCGACTCCGCCGTTGGCTGTGCCACCGTCGTCGTGCAACACCACCGTCACCGTCGCTGTACCGCTGGCGTTTGCCGCGGGCGTGTAACTCAACGTGCCGTTGGCGGCGATCGTAGGCTGCACGCTGAACAGCGCAGCGTTCGTATTGGTCACGATGAAGTTGACCACTTGACTCGCTTCGCTGGCGGGGCCCGGACTAATACTGGTCGCCCAGTTACTGATCGATTGACTAACGGTATCTTCGAGTACCGTTTGATCCAAGCCCTTGGTGAAGCTCGGCGCGACATTGACCGGAGTAATCGTGGTGGTGGCCGCGCCGAAGTCGCAATGGTCTTCAAACTCACCATCTTCGAGTTCTGTGAACTCATAGCCATCGCCTGTGATCGGAGTGCCAATTACGACCGGAATCGAGCCCAGCACGACATTGGTCCCGGCTCGCACGAATTGCAGATCGAAGCGCCGCGGTGCTCCGTCGCCAATGAACTCGACGTCAAACGTCGCTGTTTGACCTGACCCGATGCCGTTGAGTGTGCCCGTGTGATTGATGATTCTCACTCGTGGGTCCGACGCTTGCAGCGTAATGCTCACAGCCACGTTGGTGACGGCGTTTTGAATCGCGCTGACGACACCATTGGCCACACTGCCACCAAAGCCGCTGGCGATTTGAAAGTACAGCGGATCGCCGGGTGCGATCGGGTCGGCCGTGCCGTTGTCGATCGTCGTAGTCGAACGATTCACCGCGCCGGTCAGTGTGGACAACGCTTCGAGGCCTTGTCGCGGATCGAGCGTCGACTCAGGGTTGGTACCCAGGCCGATGACCAAAGCTCCCAGAGCATTCAGCCCGGTGATCGTTTCTTGCAGGCCGGCTCCCGAGTTAAACGGCGTGTCGGGCCGCGACGTTTCCGTAAACGCGGTCAGCGGTAGTGTTGCGCCGTTAACGCCGGTCAGTACCGATTCGCCCTTGGGCTGGTAGGCGAAGCCGGTGTCTGTAGCGGTCAGAATGATCGGCAATGCTCCGGCGCGGAAGCCGACGCCGCCGACATTGCCCGCCGCTGCGAGCACCGAGTTCGTCGGGTCAGCCTGAAACGAAGCGAACGACGGTACATCGCCACTATTGCCCGGGTTGAGTTGCGTCGCCGCCAAGCCAGCCACACCGCTGTCGAGCACCGAGCCATTATTGTTCCCGTCAAATCCGCGGCCGGTCACGACTTGGTAGAGCGCCTCAATGTCGGTCTCGGGTTGATCGCCGCCGTAGCCCGGCGTTTCACGGTCGAGCCCCGCCTGGATCGCAGTCAAATAGCCGGGGGTACTCGCTGCAACAATCGGTTGATTGAGCACGAACGGGCGACCGGTCGAGTATTCCCAGGCGTAGTTGGCATACTCTTCGAAACGTCCAACGCCGAAGCCCAGGTCGATGCCCGGCAACGCGGTCTGCAACTGCGAAATGATCGTCGGAAACGCCGCGCGAACGATCGGACTGTTATTCACAAAGCTGCCCGTATCGTCGAACAGCAGAAACACATCGACCAAGTTCGTCAGTGCACCGCCGCTGGGCAGCGTCAGACTCACGGACTCTCGATGGCTCTCTCCCTTGGCGAGTGACGTCGTGATGCTCGTGGGCGAGACATTACCGACCGCCGGATTGCTGACGCCTGTTGGCCACAACACGCCACCCACGGTTAGCGGGTAGGTGAGGTTATAGCCAGCCATCGCCACCTCACGCACGACATACGCGCCGGGCGCGAGATTGGTAAACGTGTAGGAACCGTCACTGCCGGTGACCGTGGTCGGTTCGTCGGTGTCGAGCGCGTTGTTACGGTTGATGTCAACAAACACCGTAGCGCCTGCGATGCCTGTTTCGCCAGGATCTTGCTGATGATTGCTGTCGGCGTCGTGGAATTTGATCCCGTGAATCTCATTTGCGCGGAACACGGCAGCGGTGTCGACTCCGGAGCGATCTTCGGCAGCGGTGATCGTGATGGGATGGGCGAGCTGACTGGCCGGCGTGGCGCTGAGCGTGACGGGCAGAATCTCGCGCACGACATAGTTGCCGCCAGCTAGGTGCGTGAAACTATACGTGCCCGCTTCGTTCACATCGGGTGTGAAGAATTGGTCCTCGGAGGTGACGGTTTGCAATTCACCGGCGTCGAGTGTGCCATTGTCATTGGCATCGAGATAGACGGTGATACCGGGCAACCCGCGTTCCGATGCGCTCCGCGAGCCGTTCTTGTCAGCATCAGAGTAGATAGTACCCCGAATCGTCGAGACTTTGAGCTGGACGTTGCCGAAGTCTTGGCCTGTGACATGTTGACCGTTCCGGACCGTGATGGTGCGCACGTTGGTGACAGGTGCCGACGAACGCCAGCCCGCCATCGCCAGTTCGACGATGTTTACCGTGCATGGCGCAATGTTATCTAAGGTGTACGCCCCGCTGCTGTCGCTGATCGCCTGTGGCTCGGTCAGATCGAGTGAGCGATTGGCGTTCAGGTCGACGAACACTGTCCAGCCGCTCAGGCCCGGGTCAGTGTACTCGCCAGTCGTCGGGTCAACTTCGCGCACACCATTGCCATTGAGATCGTTCCACACGACGCCGCTCACCGAACCTGGCACAACCGACGAGATTGAATGATTCGCAAAGTCTGGCGCAACCGACTCGGCTCCGCCGAACACCGCGACTGTGTAGTTGTCGTCGAACGTCGGAGCCGTCTCCCAACCCGAGGGCAAGACCTCTACGACGTCATAGTCGCCGACCTGCAAGTCAGCGAACGTGTACGCGCCAGTTGTGTCTGTGACCGAAGTCGGCTCGGCCACATCTTTCGCGCCATTGCCATTGAGATCGAGAAACACGGTCCAACCGATGAGTGCCGGCTCTGTGAAGAGCCCCGTGATGGGATCGACGCCGCGCGTGCCGTCAGCATTAACATCGTTCCAGATCAAACCGCGAATCGAGCCGTTCGAGTTGCTAAAGTTCGCAAAGTCGTTGGCCGTCGAAAGCTGACCGCCATTGACGGTCACGGTCTGACGCACGTCGAATTCCGGAGAGACATTCCAACCCGCGGGCAAAACCTCGGTCACTTCGTAGTCACCGGCCAATAGTCCGCCAAAGGTGTACGTTCCGCTCGAATCGGTGAGGGCGGTCGGCTCTCCGGCATCGGCCGATCGATTGTTGTTCATGTCCAAGAACACGGTCCAGCCTGCGAGGCCGGGCTCGCTGAACTCGCCGGTGACGGGATCGACCGCACGTGAGCTGTCGCCGTTGAAGTCGTTCCAAATCACGCCCTGAATCGAGCCGCTCGTAAAGTCAATGTTGCCAAAATCATTGCCGGTCGAGATTACGCCGTCGATCACCGCGACGGTCTGTCGCGTGTCGAACGTGGGAGCCACGTCCCAACCGCTGGGCAAAACTTCCGTAACTTCATAGTCGCCCGGCGCGAGATTCTCGAATGTGTAGAGGCCGGTACTGGTCGTCAGTGTCGACGGCTCATCAACGTCGGGCGCCCGGTTGTTGTTCAAATCGACGAACACGGTCCAGTTGGCCAACCCGGGGTCGGTGAACGCGCCGCTTGTCGGATCTGTCGCGCGAATGCCGTCACCATCCAGATCCTGCCACACCGTACCGGTGATCGAGCCGACATGATTCCGGTAGTCGAAGAAGTTGACCGTAACTTCGGTGCTGTTCTTGACCAGCACGTCTTGGTTGTTGGACGTTCCGGCTGAAGGAGCATAGCCGGTCGGCACAATCTGACGAATATTCTTGGTACCGGCCGCGACCGAGCGAATGAGGTAGTCGCCATCCTTATTCGTCATGGCAGACGGTTCACCCGAGTCGAGTGCGCCGCTCAGGTTCAGATCAACGAACACCGTCACGCCTTCGATGCCATTCTCGCCGTTGTTCTTCAAGCCATCGTTGTTGACGTCATCTAGCACGGTGCCGGCGACATCGCCAGCTAGCAGTGTACGCCATTCGAGCGGTTCTACGGCCAACTTCCGCCACGCCCGGAGTCGTGTAGCCCGATCCGATTTTCGTGGCAGTTTGCGTTGCGACTTGCGAAAACCGAGCAGCGAAAAGTGGGACATTGCGATGACCTCGTAAGCAAGGCGGCGATAGTAGCGATGTCGGGAGTTACCGACTGGCCGTCATGCTAAGGAAGATCGGTCACACCTCCTGCCGGGTAATCCTGGCATTCAACGAACAACAGTGCGCGGGTTTCCCCGGCAAGGCGTTGAGCACACCGCAAATTATGCGACTTGGCAAAGCTGGTGCGGGTGATCGATTCGTAGTTGCCCCAAGGCGTTAACATGTATATATGAACGGTGCTCGTATAGTGTAGTGCTTCGGTTTAACACGCCGGTACAAGGTGACCGAAGCGTGTTGACGAGGATCGAATTGGTAAGTCTACAACATTGACAGCCGGGCCATTTCGTCGACGGGCCAAGTCGCCGCCAGCAATATGCGTTCTCGTGGATGGCGGTGACGACCATGAGATAGTCGTCGATGGGCAGATATCAGCTCTTCGATTTGGATTGACGGGGAATGCTGCCTTTATCAGAACGCACCGGCAGCGGAGGCTTTCCCGGCGTATGAGGCCAGTCGGTTGGCTCGTAACGCACGTCGAGATACGGCGTCTCAATCGGCCGGCCCTCGGCCAAGCTCAGCATTGCCGAATGCAACACGCCGGTGGTCAAAAGCGTCCGTTCGACTGGATATGGTGCTACGCCGGTGTGGATTATTTCATCAATGGCCCGCAACTGATTGGCGAAGTGTGCGGTGGGAAAACCGTCTTGCGTCGCCAACTGCGTTGCAAAGTGAGGCCTGACACCAGGCTGTCGAGCGGCAAAGGCGAACTTGTCCGTGACTCCGTTGGCCATGGCGATAGTTGCTCGTAGGCCGTCGCGATACTCGATCAGGTACCAGGCTGAATTCGGCCGCAGCAGCTTCTCGGGGTCGCCCGGCTTGTATCGCGGTGCGACGTTGAGCGCGGCCTCGAACAAGTCTCGCGACCAGCGGCCAGACCGCGCTGTTTCCCAAATCCGTTCACCGGTGACTGTTTCAACTCGGGCGACTCCCGTTTCGCCGCCGCGCCGCATCTCAACCAGTGCCTGCAAGCCTTCGAGTGCGTGGAAGCCATAGGCCTCAAAACCTCCGTAGCCGATCGCGAGGGTTTCTTCGAGCCGGCAGCCGCGGGCTAGCGAGACATCGGGCACGCGCCACGACACGGGCACCGACGAACCGGCCAACAACGGAAACTTCATCGCGCGCGCCGTGTCGACCATGTGTTTCGCGTTCTCCCAATTGTAGCTGAGATGCTTGTCGTTGAAGACCGGCACACATTGGCCGACGCGGCGGAAGGTATTCACGACGGCGTCGAAGAACGCTCGGCGCGGATACATGACTTGCTGCGTGTCGATCGTTTTTTCGTATTGGCCATGCTCACCGACGATGAGTACTCCGGACACGACAAGCTTGTCGCCGCCAAGCGTCAGCGCTTCGTCGATCGAACGGCAGAGGCGGACGCCGTGTTGTTTCGCCAGATCGAAGCCGCGGTCCTGTGGTTGCGGCTGATCGACAAATAGCGACAGGAGGCTTAGATCAGGGCCCGGTCCGCCGTCTTGAAGCCAACCGTCGGTGATCTTCGAGAAGATCACGTCGCCGTGCGTCGCATTGCCCATCGAAGTGACGATCCCCGCCACCGGCAACTTGAGGCGCGAAGGTGGCGCAGCGAAGCTCGACAGACCATGCATCGTTGGCAGTGCCGCCAGCGTGGACTGGAGAAACATACGACGGGAAGGGTGCATGACCGGATTCTCTCGTGGAGCGTGAATAGCAAGCCGCTTCCCGCTGGCTGCGTCCCATGCGAAGCAAACCCATCGCAGGTCCAAAACCAAATTGTCCACAGTTAGGTGATGTTGAACTATGAGTCAACGTGGCACAATAAGCTTGGCTTCCTCATGCCGAAGTCCGGAGCAGAATTGCGCCCAGGTGTTCGACATTTGCTGTCGCAGCTGGGCCAGAGGGCAACTTACAGTCGATTGACCACCGTACCGATTATGACCGAAGAAACGACTCAATTGGACCTTTCTGATTGATGTTGAATTTCGCAAGCCCCGCGTCCAAGTCACCATAGTGGGGTGTGGGATTGCCGGTCGCGTTCAAAATCGTCGTGTACCAGTTGCCGAGTGTTTTGTGCCCCGGCAGGCCATAGCCGGGCAATCGGATGTAACGACGGGCAATGTCGAGCGGTGAGTTGCGGCCTGTAAGCACCACAAACGGGAATTCTACGCCGTGGCTATGATGCGTTTCGCCGCTATCCGGGAAGTAAAGAATCATTGTATTGTCGAACATCGTGCCATTCCCTTCGCGCACGCCCTTCAGTCTTGTCACGATACGGTCGACAAGCGTCATGTGATATTGCTCGCAGCGGGCGCGAATCTCTTCGGCTGCCACGCCGCCGATCGTCTTGCCGTGCCCCACGTCGTGCATGTTGACTTTTTCGGACTCTAACCCCGGGATGCCCGTGTAGTGATGTCCGAGTTCATCGATGGTGAAGGCGACAACATTCGTCAAACCAGAAATTAACGCTGCCAGCAGAACTTCCACGTGCCCGGCTTGCCGGTCGAGCGTGGTCATTTCGTCCTTCAAGTACTTCTCGGCAAGTTGGGGTGTATGTTGCCGTAGCACATCCGTCATCAGGTCGACCTGACGGTTGCGTTCCTGAATGGCATCGACGGCTTCGGAATAACGCTTGATCTTCGCTTGCTCGGCTCCGTTGACTGATCCTAAGCGGCTCTCTTCGTTCCGCGAAACGAAATCGAGCACCTTGCGTTCGAGCTGATAGCGAATCCGCTCATCGGCGCTCGTCGAAACCGATTTGAAGAGTTCCTGCAAAGCCACCTTCGGTGACCCGAACGCATAGTTCGGCTGTTGCGGACCGCGGGCTGAGAATCCCTGGGCAATGCCATTCAAGCTGCCGCGGGGGTTGCCACCATCGAGCGGAAAGCAGGCGAGTTCGATGTGTTCAAGCGGCGAGGGAAACAGCTTCGCCAGTTCGAAATCCACCGTAGCCCAACGAATGGAGCTGACGCGCTCGTTCGCCTTGAAAACGCCAAGCGACGAACACCAGGAGTGATGTCCGGTCGTACACATTTTGCCCGACAATCCCTGCAACAGGGTCAGGTTCTCCTTGTGAGCAGAAAGCGGAGCCAACCAAGTTGGCAACTCGTGCTGCTCAAGATCGACTTCGTACGCAGCCTTTTGCTGCTCCTTGTCTTTCAGCTCTTTCGAAAAGGTGGGAGGCACCAGAACATGCGGAAACAGGCCGTTACCGCGATGCAGGAAGATGAATCGCATCGGCGGTCTGGCCGGCGCGGAAGCAGCAAGTAGATGTTGCGGCAGGAGCGATAACGCACCTGTTCCCGTCAAGGCTGCGCCCAGCAACGCTTGCGTATTGAACTGCCGGCGAGTCGTGGTCATGGTTGGTCCTGGCTCGGTTTGCGATAAATAAATGAATCAGAAGTCAGTAGCGATACGACCACGGCGCGAAAGCTCCCGCCGCTCGAGACATAGGCCCGATCGGCATCGATGAGTGTATGCGAGTCGGAGAGCATTTCGTTGCGGCCCATGAAGAACCGGAAGACATGTCGAATAATCGATTGCCGAACTCGTGCTGATTCGGCAAGGCGATCAATTAACTCAAAAGCATCCTGCACATCGCCGTCAAGCCTAGAATCTCCGGTGCCGCTCAGCACTCCGCTGCTGTCGATGGGGCTGGTTTCATACACATCCGCGACATCTTTGCCGTTTCCTTTGCGAATGATGTTGTCAGCATGCTCGCGACTCTCCATGGTCCGGAAGCGGCCGAAGTCGTCGAAGCTTTCAAACGGCAGGCCCAGCGGGTTCATGTGCTGATGGCATTTCCAGCATTCTGCTTTCTGCGTTACAGCCGCGACCCGTGCCCGAAGCGTTTTGTGTGGATCTTCTGGAACTTGAGCATCGACGGTGATCGGTACGTCGGGCACGTGACCTGCGAGCAGCTTCTCGCGAATCCAGCGTCCGCGACGAATCGGGTCCGTGTGGAAATTGCTCGAATGGGCAACAAGCCAGGCCGGATGCGTCAGCAGGCCTTTGCGATTGGCAATCGTGAACGGTTGCTCGACGGGGTAATCCCAGTAGATTGGCTTATCGCGAGGCTCCTTATAATTGTCGTTCTCCACGCCGATGTACCGATGCCGCGTCGGTAACGGTGGCAGGTTGTAGCTCTGCGAATGCGTGTAGGAGTAGCCGTGTGTGAACGGGCCCCGCGTGAAGGGCGTCGTACCGCGGCCAAACGTGTCCTGAAAGTAATACATGTATGATAGGAACGACCGCTTCTCCCTCCAAAGCTCCTTGGTGCGACCGTCCATGATCTTGGCCTTCACGAGCATTGGCTGATGGTCGGCCATCACTCGCTCGGGCTCGGTCTTCCACGGGGTGCCTCGCAGCTTCTCGTACACTTCGCGCCACTCAGCAATGAGGTCCACGCCGGCGTTCGTATCGAGGTTGTGGTACACAAAAAACTTATCGGTTGTGAGCAGGTTCTCGAAGACCTTCTGGTCCTGATCCAGGCACCAGATCACGAGTTCGTCTGCCTCTTGAATCAACCAGCCGGGTGTGCCGGTGTGACCGCGATCGGCGTTTTGATAGAAGCCTCCGCTACGGGGGCTATCCTTGAACACCTTCAGCGCGCCGGTGTAGCCGAAGAACTCGCGAAAGAAGCGGACCAGCTTGGGATGCGCGACGCTGTGCGAACGTATGTGGTTGCCGTTCAGCCCCGGATCGACCGGAGCGCGAAAGTAGTTCTGGTCGGCCAGCAGGCGGTCGATTTCGCGGCGATAATCCTCGCGCGTCGTCAGCCGCCCCGCGCTCGCGGCTTGCAGCAAGGTCGCATCGGGCCCACGATCGCCGAGAGCGTAGGCAATCGCAAAACTGGCTTCGCGCGGGGCCAGAGGCACGCGGCCATGTTCGTCCGGTTTACCGGCGCCAAACTCCAGTCGGTAAAGGAACTCGGATTCCAACAGAACCGTGACCAGCATTTGCCGCAGCCCGGCGGTATTGCCGCCTAGCTGGATCGCGTCGCGAGTCAGCGCCAGGTATTTTTGCACTTCATCGTCGCTGGCAGCGCGCTGCAGCACGCAGGCAAATTGGCTTTGAATGGCAGCTGTCAGCTCGGCAACTGTGGGTGGTTCCTTTTTTAGGACGATAGCTTCCAACGCTTCCGGTGTCGTTTTGGGATACCAGCGATCACGGACATTATCAAACTGGTCCGCAGCTAACTCGCCATGCTTGACGCGGGCAGCACGAAGTTGCTTGTCGGCAATCCACTGAGCGTTCCCCAGCATTACCAAGAGCGTGCCTCCATCGAGCGTGCCATGATCGTAATAGCGCACCCCCGATTGATCGGGTAACACAAACGGGTTTGTCACACCAGCAAACCCCTGCAAGCGGAAATTGTCTCGCTCCCGCCCTTGCAGTTGAAACACATCGAGCACTCGCTCAGTAAATATTTGCGGACTGACCAGCCAACGGCGAGCAGGAGTAAACGCCGCGGCCTTGACACTGCCACCGAACAACAGCTCGTGGTCGACGTAATTGCCGTAGGCGGGGTAGCGGAGTTTTTCGTCGAGCTTCGAAGCCTTGTGCTTGCGCAGTTCGCTCCGCAACCAATTCACCAGTGGGCCACGATCGGCTTCACTGAGTTGCCGAGTGTCGGCAGGCGGCATCGTTTTGAAGAACAATTGATCCTGAACTCGATTTAGCAACTCGAGTTGCTCATTCGTTTCCAGCGTCGACAGTTTTTCCAGATCGATGTCCGCTTCACTGTTCTCTTTGCCATGACAATCAGCGCAGTATCGAGCGAACGCGTGTCGCACATGCGCAGGAATGTCGATGTTCTGAGGTTGCTGTGCCTGCACGATCACCGGCAACAGGCCGAGCCAACACGCAAAAAGGTTCCACGAAAATCGCATTGCAATTCGCCTACGGATTGTTCTTCTGCAGTTCCACCATCGCCAAGCCGAGTGCGTTGCCGACTTCGTAGTAGGTCTCGGCGTTGTGGTTGTAGTGATAGCCTTGGTTCACGGGAGATGCATCGGCTTCGCGCCAGAACGGACGGGTATCGACCGATTTGACGTTACCTTTGAAGTCGGGGTACTTACCCTTGTCGCCATCGACGGCCAGTTGGGCTTCAGCAATCTGGAATCCAAAACCCTCGCGGCCTGGATTGCCGCAGCCGGTGGCAACCACGAACTTCGCCTGAGGAGCGTCGAAGTCCTTCCGCAGCGACTTGATCACGTGTACCAAATTCTGTTCATAGCGACTGGCATGCGCTGCATTCTGATCTTTATGACCTTGCCACCACACAAAACCGGCAATTCGGTAACCTTGGCCTTGGTAGCCGGGATAGTACTTCGCGAGGTTCTTGAGCACGGCTTTTGAATGGGCAACATCGGCGTCGTATTGTCGTCCTGCATACCACGGAACGGCCTTGGGCTCAGCCCCTTTGTCCCATGACGGAGCAACGTCTTTGTACCCCGCGTATACTTTGCCTTCGTATTCCCACCGTTCGCTGCCGGGCGGCAACAAATCCCAGCCGAGACTCCGGTTTCCGATGCAGGCCTTCAGCAGCAGCACCGGCTCATCATGAAAATGGCCCATCACCTGACCGAAGCCTAACTCTGGGCCGAACGACTTTTTGGGAACCAGCCAATCGTTGTTGACGTCGCCAAACTTTTCCATGTCCTTGTAATCGACGCCCCGTTGATCCATCACGTGCACATAACGCACATCCTGGCGGGTTCGCCAGTTCCCTTGTTCGTCGACCAGGTGAGGATACATCCGTCTTTCCTTCACGAGGAACTCAAGCGAGCCCTTGGTTTCCTTAGGGCCTACCCGGCCAAAACCGAGCATGTTCGATTGCCCGAGCATGATGTAGACCTGGATCGGCTTGGCTTGGTCCGCCGGCTTGCCATCAGTGGGGGGCAGCTTCTCTGGAATGTCGGCAGCGACGGCAACCGAGGCCCACAGCAAAAAGAACGCAAAACACGCGTGGATTTGCAACATCGATGCGACCCGGGGGTGCATGGCCGGGCAAGGGGGGACAAAAACGTCTGGAAGTCAATGTTCTGAGTATAGTGGAGCATTAGATTGTTTTCGCGACAAAAAAGCAGGTTTTGACGACAGGTGCTCGCATGCCGAAATCACGCCGCGTGGCCCTCATGCTCGATCTGCGCTGGCCGCTGAAGCGCCACGCCGATATCTTTGCCGGCACGCAGCGCTACGCCGCCGAGCACGGCTGGGAATCGATCATTGATGAATACGTGAGCGAGCATTTGCTCGAGCTACCGAAAGCTGCCCGGCTGTACGATGGCGTGATTGGTCGCATCCCGACTCGACTCGGCGAACTGCGGCAGAGATTGGATGTGCCGATCGTTAACATTTGGTTCAATTCTCCCGTGCGGGACGAATTGCCCGGCGTGTTTCACGATGCGGCTGCCGTGGGCCGACTTGAAGCAGAGCACTTGCTCTCGCGCGGGCTCCGCCAGTTTGCCGTCCTCACCCGCAAAGACAAAGCCCAACTGCAACAGGCTGCGGCCTTTCGGACCGTCGTCAGCGAAGCCGGTTTTTCCTGCCTTGTGGAAGGTCTGCCGCTCGTCCCCAGTCGTAGCTATGCCGTCTGGAAGAAAACGGAACGGCTCATCGAATCGTGGATGGATCACTGGCAACCACCCATCGGCGTGTCGATCTGCATGGAAGTTATGGGGCGATTGGTCGTGCAGTTGTGTCAGCGGCGCGGCTGGCGTGTGCCTGGTGACGTCGCGATCGTTGCGGGCATGAATGAAGAAACGCTTTGCAATCACCCGCGGCCGTCGCTGAGCAGCGTAGAGATCGGCTATGAGCGCATCGGGTACGAAGCAGCGCGGATGTTGGCGCAGTTGATGGACCAACGCGACTGGAAGTCGCATCGCCGGTCCCAGGCATCAATTGTCGCCAAGCCACAGCACCTCGTCCTGCCACCGCAAGGAGTGATCGTGCGCGAGTCAACCGACTTCTACGCGGTCGAAGACAAACGGATCTCACAGGCACTCGAATTCATCGCCGCGAACAGTCATCGAGACATCAATTGCGACGACGTTGCTCGCTCACTGCATTTGCATCCACGCACTTTGCAGCGCCGTTTTCGCCAAGTGCTCGGCAGGGCGATTGCTGACGAGATTCGCCGCGTGAGAATCGAACGGGCCAAACGCGAACTCGTACAATCGAACCGCAGTCTGTCGCAAATTGCCCAGGACGTAGGGTTCGGCGATCGCATGCGATTATATGAGGTTTTCTGCCGCGAAGTTGGCCTGAC